>JAZRRV010000182.1:0-6109 GCA_045651085.1 Acutalibacteraceae bacterium | reverse complement strand
GTATCGCTCGTTGAAACCTGCCGTACCTGCGGCGGTTCGGGCGCGGCAAAAGGGACGTCGCCCCAATCTTGTCCCGTGTGCCGCGGCACCGGTCAGGAAACGCGGCAGCAACGTACGCCGTTTGGGGTAATGCAAACGCAGGTTACGTGTTCGCGTTGCCGCGGAAAAGGGAAAATTGTGGAAAAGCCGTGTACCGATTGTAACGGCGGTGGGCAAGTGCGTGTTACCAACACGGTTGGCGTGAACATTCCCGCCGGCATTGACGATGGACAGGTGATTACGGTTCGCGGCAAGGGCAACAGCGGTGTAAATGGTGGGCCGGCGGGCGATTTGCAAATTGAAGTGACGGTGCGCCCGCATCCCATTTTTGAGCGGGACGGATTCCATTTGTTGTGTGAATTACCGCTCACCTTTGCTCAGTTGGCGCTCGGCGATGATATTGAAATTCCCACGCTGAACGGCAAGGAAAAGTACACGGTTCGCGAGGGCACGCAGCCGGGGGATATTATCCGCTTAAAGGGCAAGGGGATTCCGTATCTCAATGGGCGCGGTCAGGGCGATTTGATTGCCCGTATCACGGTGGAAGTGCCGCGTAATCTCAACGCAAAGCAACGGGAGTTGTTGGGTGCGTTTGAGGCCTCTGTGGGCGATAAAAACTACGAAAAGCGCAAAAGTTTTTTTGACAAAGTGAAGGATGCGTTTAGCTGACCCTTGCAATTTTAAGAAGTGGCTGATATACTGAAAGTAAAGCGAGGTGACACGCGTGAAGGTCAATAAAAACGTGGGACAATGGCTGTCGCTGTTGTTGTTGGGATTTTGCTTGATTGTGGTGTATAAAACATTTGACAATCTGGGTGCCATCAGCAACCTATTGGGGCGGTTTGTGTCGATTCTCACGCCGTTTATTGTGGGGTTTGCCATTGCCTTTTTGTTGTACGCACCGGTTAAACGGTTGGATATGCTGTTTCGCCGTTGCAAGTGGAAATGGATGGAGCGGGCGGCGCGCCCGTTGGCGGTCGCCATTGTGTATATTGTTGCCCTCGCGTTGTTGGCGTTGTTGATTTACGCGGCGATTCCCGCGTTGATATCGGCATTGGTGGATTTTGTTAACCGTATGCCGGATTACTATAACAACGTAATGGCCTTTGTGCGTGAACACGCTAACAACGGCGGCTGGTTGGCAGGGCTGGATATTGAAGGGAAAATTCAGGAACTGTACAATTTTCTGCGTGAAATGCTTACGGTGGAGCGGGTTATCGGTTATGTAAGCGGGGTTGTGCGGTTTGCTACGTCGTTGATTGATGTACTGATGGCGTTTATCGTATCCATCTATATGTTGCTGGGTAAAGAATCGCTGATTCGGGCAGTCAAATCTGTGGCCGGATTGATGTTTAAGCCCAAAACGATGAATTTGTTTTCGGTGTATTCGCATAAGATTGCGAAAATATTTTACAACTACTTTTACAGCCAAGCCATTGACGCCGTCGTGGTGGGCGTGCTGGCTACCATCGGCTTTTTGCTGGCGCGGTTGCCCAATGCGCCCGTGTTGGGAATGATGTTGGGGCTTATGAATATGATTCCGTATTTCGGCGCCATTATCGGCGGCGTGGTGTGCGTGCTTATTGCGCTCATCTCCGGCAATTTCTATGGCGCGCTGTTCGTGGCGGCGTATATTTTGGTGATGCAACAACTGGATGCTAACATCATTCAGCCGCGGATTGTGGGTGATACCGTGGGCATTCGCCCCATTTACGTATTGCTTGGCATCACGGTGTTTGGCGGGTTGTACGGGTTCTGGGGCATTTTCCTCGGCGCTCCGATTATTGCCGTGGTTCAAATGCTGCTTACGGATTACATTGCCATACGGCAAAGCCGCTCATTAACCGATAGGACACAAAAATAAAGGAAGCAAAATGAAAACGGACTCGTTTAGAGTCCGTTTTTTGTGTAAAAAATCTGTTTTAGGGTTGAAAATCGGTGTAAAGTTCAGTATAATACTATCTGTATGTCTGTGTTATTTTGCGGAAAGGAACATGGGGATGGGCATTTTACAGCATTTTAGTTTTTTGTGGGATAGTTTGGCGTTTTTTGTTACCGGTGACGGGTGGAAAAACCTTGTGATGATTGCCGTCGGCGGGTTGTTAATTTATTTGGCGTTGGCAAAGGATTTTGAGCCGTCGTTATTAATGCCGATGGGCCTGGGCGCTATTTTGGTGAACTTGCCGTTTTCGGGCGCCATTGGCGTGTCGGGGGACGGCACACAGGGCATTATCGACTGGTTGTTTGAGGTGGGTATTCACGCCTCGGAAGCCATGCCGCTTATTTTGTTTATCGGCATCGGCGCGATGATTGATTTTGGCCCGCTGCTCTCCAACCCAAAAATGTTCCTGTTCGGCGGTGCCGCGCAGTTCGGTATTTTCTTAACGGTGCTGGTTGCCTCCTTCTTTTTCCCGGATTTTAAGGACGCGGCGGCTATTGGCGTTATTGGCGCGGCGGATGGCCCCACGGCCATTTTGGTTTCCAACATTTTCGGCTCCAATTATATGGGCGCTATCGCCGTGGCGGCTTACTCCTATATGGCACTGGTACCGATTATTCAGCCGGCGGCCATTAAATTGGTAACTACTAAAAAAGAGCGCACCATTCATATGCCGTACAATCCACAGTCGGTGTCGCGCCTTACCCGCATTTTGTTCCCCATTGTGGTAACGGTAATTGCCGGCTTGGTGGCACCTGCCTCGGTATCGTTGGTAGGTATGTTAATGTTCGGCAACTTGTTGCGTGAATGCTTGAAGTTGGATAACTTATCGCAGACGGCGCAAACCTCGTTAGCTAACCTTATCACCATTTTGCTGGGTCTTACCATTGCTGCCAGTATGAAAGCGGAAAACTTTGTGCGGTGGGACACGTTGCTGATTATGGCTTTGGGTTTGGTAGCGTTTGTGTTTGATACCATCGCGGGAGTGATGTTTGCAAAACTGATGAATTTGTTTTTGCCGGAAGGCAAAAAATTCAATCCTATGGTGGGCGGTGCCGGTATTTCGGCGTTCCCGATGTCGGCACGTGTGATTCAAAAGATGGCGTTAAAAGAAGATAATCAAAACCATCTGTTGATGCACGCGGTAGGTGCCAACGTGGCCGGTCAAATTGGCTCGGTGGTAGCGGGCGGTATTATTTTGACCGTAGTTCCTAACCTGATTGGAGGTTAATGCAATGACGAACATTCAAAACGCAGGGTTGCTGATGTTGCTCGGTATGGTGGGCATTTTTGTAGTGATGTTGGTGATTATGTTGGCGGTAAAGTTGTTAAACACGTTTGCCAAAGACAAAACGCCGAAGGATAAGAAATAAGTGAAAGGAATCCCATTATGGCTGATAACAAAAAGATGGTAGAAGCCATCACCTCTATGAGCGAGGATTTTGCCCAGTGGTATACGGACGTTGTGAAAAAGGCGGAGCTTGCCAGTTACTCGGGCGTGCGCGGATGTATGATTATTCGCCCCTACGGCACCGCGTTGTGGGAGAATATCCGCAACGATTTGGATGCTCGGTTTAAGGCGCTCGGGCACGAAAATATTATGATGCCGCTGTTCATTCCCGAAAGTTTACTGCAACGGGAAAAGGACCACGTCGAAGGGTTTGCCCCTGAGGTAGCGTGGGTGACGCACGGCGGTGACGAGAAGTTGCAGGAACGGTTGTGCGTGCGTCCCACCTCGGAAACGGTGTTTTGCGAGCATTATGCCGACATTATTCATTCCTACCGTGACCTGCCCAAACTGTACAACCAATGGTGCTCGGTGGTGCGTTGGGAAAAAACCACCCGTCCGTTTTTGCGGACAATGGAGTTTTACTGGCAAGAAGGCCACACGATGCACGAAACCGCCGAGGAAGCGTGGGCGGAAACTGAGCGGATGCTGGGCGTGTACGCCGATTTCTGCGAGCAATCGTTGGCAATTCCCGTGATTAAAGGCCGCAAGACGGATAAAGAGAAGTTTGCGGGCGCTGAAGCCACCTATACCATTGAAGCCATGATGCACGACGGTAAGGCGTTACAGAGCGGCACCAGCCACTATTTCGGGGACGGGTTTGCCCGCGCGTTTGATATTCAGTATACCGACCGCGACAACAAGTTGCAGTACCCGCACCAAACGTCGTGGGGAATGTCCACCCGCATTATCGGCGCCATTATTATGGCACACGGCGATGATAACGGTTTGGTGTTGCCGCCGGCGGTGGCACCCATTCAACTGGTGATTTTGCCGATTGCGCAACATAAACCCGGCGTGCTGGAAAAAGCCGCCGAACTCAAAGAACGCTTATCGAAAATTGCTCGCGTAAAAATGGACGATTCCGACAACTCGCCCGGCTGGAAGTTTGCTGAGTACGAGATGAAGGGCGTACCGCTGCGTTTGGAGATTGGCCCGCGCGATATAGAAAACAACCAGTGCGTGCTGGTGCGCCGTGATAATCGTGAAAAAACCGTAGTGTCGCTGGACGAGTTGGAAACAAAAGTTCCGGAATTGTTGCAGGCGGTGCACGAGGGCTTGTACCAAAAAGCATTGGCGCGCCGTGAGCAAATGACCTATACGGCCACCACGCTGGATGAATTGTGTGCCATTGCCAACGAAAAACCCGGTTTGATTAAGGCAATGTGGTGCGGTGATGAAGCGTGCGAGGTGCAACTCAAAGAGCAGGCAGGCGTCACCAGCCGTTGTATGCCTTTTGAGCAAGAACAGTTAGGCGACGTGTGTGTGTGCTGCGGCAAACCCGCCCAAAAAATGGTGGTTTGGGGCAAGGCCTATTAAAAACCGATTTCGGTAAAGGGGGAGAACGCCATGAAACGGAAGTTATACGGCAATGCCGTGACACCCGCTTGCGGCATTTGCGGTAACGGCAGACGCTCTTGCGACGGCAAGGTGATTCTGTGTTTGCGCCGCGGCGTGGTAGACCCTTCGGCCCGTTGCCGCAAGTTTCGGTACGACCCGTTGCGTCGTGTGCCGTACACGCAACCGGCACTCGCCACCTATTCCGAAGAGGATTTCCGCATTGAGTAATTGTCAAAGACGCCCACTTGTTTGGGCGTCTTTTTTATAAAAATGCTTGACAAGGCGGGTGCGGTCTGTTATAATAGGCGTAAAGTAAAAAACTTTACAGCAAGAGCGAGGGAGGGACACGTATGCCGAAAGATATGCAGATTGCCTGGTTGTTTGATTTTTACGGGGATATGCTCACCGAAAAGCAGCAGCAAGTGGTGGCGCTGTATTATGAGGAGGATTTGTCCCTTGCTGAGATTGCGGAAAACCAGAACATCACCCGCCAAGGCGTGCGCGATTCGCTGAAGCGGGCGGAAGCGCAAATGCTGGAAATGGAAGAACGTCTGCAACTAGCCGGTCGGTTTCGTGCCATGCAGGAAGGGTTTGACGCCATTTGTCAAGCGGCGCAGGAAATTCGCACGATAAACGAGAAAAACGGCCTATCGCGGGAGATTGATATCCGTGCCGGTCGCATTATGGGGCTGGCCGAACAATTGAGAGAGAGGTAACGTTGTGGCGTTTGAAGGGCTGTCTGAAAAATTATCTGCCGCTTTCAAACGGCTGAAAAATAAGGGAAAGTTAACCGAAGCCGACGTTAAGGAGGCCATGCGCGAAGTGCGCTTGGCGTTGCTGGAAGCGGATGTTAACTACAAAGTAGCCAAAGATTTTACCAAGGCGGTGTCGGACCGCGCCGTGGGCGAAAAGGTGATGGAATCCCTTACACCGGCACAAATGGTTATTAAATTGGTGAATGAGGAACTTACGGCACTGATGGGCGGGGAGGCCAGCCCACTTGCGCGTGCTAACCGCCCGCCGTGTGTGGTGATGATGTGCGGTTTGCAGGGTTCCGGTAAAACCACCCATTCCGCCAAACTTGCCAAGATGCTCAAATCGCAGGGTAACCGTCCGTTGCTGGTGGCGTGCGACGTGTACCGTCCCGCTGCTATTACGCAGTTGCAGGTGGTGGGTGAGGCAGCCGGTGTACCGGTGTTTGAACGTGGCACCGCCAATCCGGTGGACATTGCCAAACAGGCGGTGGCGCACGCGCGTGACCACGGCAACGATTACGTTATTTT
>JAZRRV010000181.1:0-5910 GCA_045651085.1 Acutalibacteraceae bacterium | reverse complement strand
CTACCGCATTGCACGACCCCCTCCGGGCGGGCCCAAAATCGACAAATCTCGTCAGAGGTTTGTCGATTTTACTTTTTACCTTTTCACTCTTCACTTTTCACTATTCTCTATGGTCGATTTTTGGCAAGCAATAAGTAATAGTGAATAGCGAAGAAGTTTCGGTGCTTTGCTACGCAAAGCGTTGATTATAAATATAATTTATGGTATAATCTAACCGACAAATAAGAATTTATAGGGATGAAAGCAATGATTATTCTGATTACAGGTGCATCGCACACGGGAAAGACAGCGCTTGCACAAAAACTGCTTGAAAAATATAAATATCCATATCTTTCAATAGACCATTTGAAAATGGGATTAATTCGCAGTGGTAACACGAAACTTACTCCTATGAGTGATGATAAGAAATTGACCGCATACTTATGGCCTATTGTCTGTGAAATGATTAAAACTGCAATTGAAAATAAGCAGAACTTAGTTGTTGAAGGTTGCTATATTCCGTTCCACTGGCAAAAGGATTTTGAAAGAGAATATCTCGAAGTCATCAAATATTACTGTCTTGTAATGAGCGAGAATTATATTAAAAATCACTTTGCGGATATAAGGAAATATGCAAGTATTATTGAAAATCGTTTGGACGATGAATTGTGTACGATGGAAAGTGTTTTGAAAGACAATGCCGAAATCTTAAAACTTGCACAGATTCATAAGGTTAACTATTTTCTTATCGATGATAAATATAAAATCGACATTGATTTATAACTACAAATTCCAATATGTCGAGCAGATACAAAACTGATATTATAACTACAAAACTCCATCCCTAAAATATGTACGGGTTCGAATATATAGGTCAAAAAATAAATGGGCATCGAATTCGTACTACCTTTCCAAAAAAGAGAGTGCCGACCTTTACGGTCGGCGTTCTCTTTTTTATGCAGATGGATTTTGTTTATGGGAAATATTTGACTTATTGATATTTATTACCATTGTGTGATATGATAGTTATGAAGTGGGGTGATTCACATTAACAACGCCACCAAAAACAGAATTTTGGAAATCGATTCGTATTTAGCGCCGTTTGAAAGCGACATTCATTTGCGAACCGAACTTTTTTTCAGAAAAAGAAAAGAATTGTTAGGCAACTACAAAAAGATAAAGAATTTTGCTAACGGTCATAACTATTTCGGCTTTCATCGTACTCGTACGGGTTGGGTTTACCGAGAGTGGGCGCCTGCTGCGGATGCCATGTATCTCACCGGTGATTTTAACAACTGGGATATGGAAAGTTGCCCTATGACGAAACTGGACAACGGTGTTTTTGAAGTACATCTCAAGGGCAAAAATGCTCTTAAAATCGGGCAAAACGTGCAAGCCGTTGTTGTCAGCTCGGGTAAGATACTGCGCCGCATCCCGCTTTACGCCACGCGGGTTGTACAGGACCCTCAAACGTATGTCTGGTGTGCTCAGATTGAAAACGTCGATGAAAAATTCCCCTGGACGGATAAGGGATTTGTGCCGGAAAAGACGCCGTTTATTTATGAATGTCATATAGGTATGGCTCAGGAAAAAGGGGCGGTTGGTACATATAAAGAATTTACTGACAACATCCTACCGAGAATTAAAGCACTGGGATATAACACCATACAGATAATGGCGATTATGGAACATCCGTATTATGGCTCGTTTGGGTATCAGGTTTCCAACTTTTTTGCCGCCTCTTCGCGCTACGGGAGCAGCAGAGAATTAAAAGAACTGATAAACACCGCCCACGAGATGGGCATCGCCGTTTTGCTGGACGTGGTGCATTCCCACGCGGTGAAGAATACCAATGAGGGACTCAACGAGTTTGACGGAACGGTATATCAGTTCTTTCACCAAGGGGAAAAGGGGAATCACAGCGCTTGGGGGACCAAACTTTTTAATTACGCCAAGAATGAAGTGTTGCATTTTTTGCTTTCCAACCTTAAATACTGGATGGAAGTTTTCCATTTTGACGGCTTTCGCTTTGACGGGGTAACGTCGATGCTTTACCACGACCACGGGCTGGAAAGCGCCTTTACAAATTACGCAATGTACTTTTCAATGAATACCGATACGGATGCCGTTACCTATTTACAACTGGCCAATGAATTGATTCACGAAATTAACCCTTACGCCATTACCATAGCCGAGGATATGTCGGGTATGCCCGGTATGTGCCTACCCATACGGGATGGCGGTATTGGGTTTGATTACCGCCTGTCTATGGGTGTGCCGGATTTGTGGATAAAAACCCTCAAAGAGTGCACCGACGATGAATGGGATATCGGCAAACTGTGGCATGAACTGACCTCTCATCGAATAGAGGAAAAGAATATCGGCTACTGCGAGTCCCACGACCAAGCGTTGGTTGGCGATAAGACCATTATGTTCCGGCTGTGCGATGCGGATATGTACACCGGCATGAGCAAATTCGGCGGCAATCCGGTCATAGACAGGGGTATCGCGCTGCATAAGATGATACGCCTTGTTACCGCCTCTTTGGCGGGAGAAGGGTATCTGAATTTTATGGGCAATGAATTTGGGCATCCGGAGTGGATAGATTTCCCGCGTGAGGGCAATGGTTGGAGCTATCATTATTGCCGCAGGCAGTGGAGTTTGGCGGATAATCCCAATCTTAGATACAGAGAGTTGAACGACTTTGACAAGGCAATGATAAAGTTGCTTAAAGAAGAAAAGTTGCTGGCTTTACCGGCGGAAAACCGATGGCTTCATCAGGATGATAAGGTGCTTATCTACACGAAAGGGGATACGGTGTTTATCTTTAATTTTCACCCCACCAAATCATTCGACGGATATTTTGTGCCGGTGGGTAAACAGGGTGTGTATAAGGTTGCTCTTTCATCAGACGACGGACAGTTCGGGGGATTTTCCCGCGTGGATACCAGCGTTCCATTTGAAACCTTTGTCACGCCTATCGGTTGGGTAGGGTTCAAATGTTATCTGCCCAATAGAACGGCTATCGTTTTGAAGAAAATTTGACATTGGATTTGTTTACGAAAATCCGAACAAAGCGCTTGTTCAAAACACCGACACCCCTTGCCGGAGGGGCGTCGGTGTTGTCTTTTTACTGCCGCAACGGCGTATCTTTTCATTTACAGGTAAAATCACCGGAATTGTGCAGAAAACTGAGTATCCTTTTATTGACAAACGGCGCGCGGCGAGGTATACTATCCTGTGGAGTAAAAGAAAATATTGACTGATTTAGCAGTATTTTCTTTTTTATATTCTGCGATAAAACGATAGGACAGTTGGGGAGGAAGCACACATGGCAAAAACAAACATTGTGGACTGGAAAACGATTACAAATTTTGTGATTGACGCGTTCGTCGGTTACGGAATCCCGCGTGAGGATGCGGAAATCTGCGCCGACGTTCTTTTGGAGAGCGACAAACGCGGTATTGAATCGCACGGCGTTAACCGCTTTAAGCCGATTTATCTTGACCGTATCAAGGCGGGTATTCAGCAGGCGGTAACCAACTTTGAGATTATCAAAGAAACCCCCACCACCGCTGTGGTGGACGGCCATCACGGTATGGGTCAGGTGATTGGTCACAAAGCCATGAGCATGGCGATTGCCAAGGCCAAGGAATACGGTATGGGTATGGTGGTCGTTCGCAATTCCTGCCACTATGGCATTGCGGGCTACTACTCCTCCATGGCAACCAAGGCGGGCTGCATTGGTATGACCGGCACGAACGCCCGTCCTTCGGTGGCTCCCACCCACGGTGTGGAGGGGATGTTCGGTACCAACCCGTTCACCATCGGCGTACCTACCGACGAGGCGTTCGATTTTAACTTCGACTGTGCTACCTCCATCACCCAAAACGGCAAGGTGGAATATTACGAGCGCATTGGCGAGGACGTGCACCCCGGCACCATCATCAGCATCGACGGCGAAGCGGTTGAAGGCGATGCCGGCGTGGCGCTTAAGAAAATCCGTGGCGGCACGGCGGCGCTTACGACGCTGGGCGGCATTGGTGAGGACCTTGGCGGCTACAAGGGGTACGGTTTTGCTTTGGCGGTGGAATTTTTCTCCTCCATTCTGCAAGACGGTGCCTACGGCAAAGACTTGGATGGCAAAGACGAAAACGGCAACATTCGCCCGTACCAGCTCGGTCATTGGTTCATTGCAATTGATACCGACCACTTCTTGGGCGAGGATGTTGCTCGCAAAAAGGCGGGGGACATTTGCCGCAGTATGCGTGCTTCCAAAAAGGCACCGGGTGCGGAGCGCATTTACACCGCCGGCGAAAAGGAATATGAAATCCGCTTAGCGCGTGAATCGGGCGTTCCGATTAACGAGTCGGTACAAAAGGAAATCACCGCTGTGCGTGACGAACTCGGTCTTACACAATACAAATTCCCGTGGGAGGTTTAATGATGGATATTCGAGAAGAAGCACTGAAAAAGCATTATGAGTGGCAGGGGAAAATTGAAGTCATTTCCCGTGCGCCCATCAACTCGCGGGAGGATTTGTCGCTGGCTTACACTCCCGGCGTTGCGCAACCCTGCTTGGAGATTAACAAAGACATCAGCAAATCATACGAACTGACCCGCCGTTCCAACTTGGTTGCGGTGGTGACGGACGGCACGGCGGTGCTCGGCTTGGGCGATATTGGGCCGGAGGCCGGTATGCCGGTGATGGAGGGCAAATGCGCCCTGTTCAAAGAATTTGCCGACGTGGATGCGTTCCCGCTTTGCATTAAGAGCAAAGACGTGGATGAAATCGTGCGCACCGTGTATTTGCTGTCCGGTTCGTTCGGCGGTATTAACTTGGAGGATATTTCCGCTCCGCGCTGCTTTGAAATTGAGAAAAAGTTAAAGGAAATCTGCGACATTCCCGTGTTCCACGACGACCAGCATGGTACGGCCATTGTGGTGGCGGCGGCGCTCATTAACGCCTTGAAATTGGTAAAGAAGCAGATTGGCACCATTCGCGTGGTGATTAACGGCGCCGGCTCGGCGGGAATTGCCATTGGCAAGCATTTGATGAACATGGGGGTTACGAACCTCACGTTCTGCGACCGTTTCGGCATTATTTGCGAAGGGGACGAAAACAACAACCCCGCGCAGGAGGAGATTGCCAAGGTGACCAATCTCGAGCACAAGCACGGCACGTTGGCAGATGCGCTTTGCGGTGCGGACGTGTTTATTGGCGTTTCGGCACCCAATCTGGTTACCGAAGAGATGGTCAAGAGCATGGCATCGGATGCGATTTTGTTCCCGATGGCGAACCCCACGCCCGAAATTATGCCCGACAAAGCCAAGGCAGCGGGTGCACGGGTTGTGGGTACGGGTCGTTCCGATTTCCCCAACCAAATTAACAACGTGCTGGCTTTCCCCGGCATTTTCCGCGGGGCGTTGGATTGCCGCGCTTCCTGCATCAGTGAGGAAATGAAGGTAGCTACCTCTTACGCGCTGGCCTCCCTCATTCCGGACGATGAGATTACTGAGGACAATATCATTGCGCCTGCTTTGGATAAACGTGTGGCGCAAGTGGTTGCCGAGGCGGTAATCAAAGTTGCCAGAGAAACCGGCGTTGCCCGTAAATAAGTGTTCATAACAAGCAAAACCGGCGCTGTAAAGCGGCGGTTTTTTTAATGCAAACAAAAACGCCGCTGTAAAGCGGCGTTTTTGTGAGATAACCAGAGATTAGATGATACCTTGCGCCATCATTGCATCCGCAACTTTTTGGAAACCGGCAATGTTAGCACCCGCAATGAGGTTGCCTTCCATACCGTATTCGCGAGCGGCGGCAGAAAGGTTCTTGTAGATGTTCACCATAATGGCGTGCAACTTTTCGTCTACTTCTTCCTCGCTCCACGACATACGCAGGCTGGTCTGGCTCATTTCCAGCGCGGAAAC
>JAZRRV010000180.1:0-11506 GCA_045651085.1 Acutalibacteraceae bacterium | reverse complement strand
GGGAAACATGTTGTCTTCCTAAGACCGCTTGGCCTCCGACTTCGCGCACCGCCGGAAACGATTTCGGTGGTGTCGGCAGGCAAATAACGCTTTAACGTATTCACGCTCAGATTGCGCGAGCCGATAACGGCCACTTTCATTTCCCCGCCTCCTCCAACGAAATTTGCACCGTTCAAACAACCTCAGTATACCATAAGCGCCCTGAAAAATATAGCGGTTTTACGCAATTTTCAAAAAAACGGCGCATTTTTTTGCGTTATTACGGTAAAATTTTTGCCAACCACGCCGCTTCCGTTTTCCACAAGCGCAACAACAGCCCCGCACGGGCAGGGACATATCTCTCCGCCTCCTCGGCGGTTTTCGCCGCACCGGTGTATACCGCCGCCGCAGAAAACGTGGCCATGTTACCGTGCAGCGTACGATGAGTCACCGCTTGCACCCGCAAGCACCCGCCCATCATCACCAAAAGGCAGACGGTGAGTATAAATGCACCTGCTGCAACGCGAAATCGTGTTATAGTCTCCATTTATGCCCCCAAATCGTGTAACACCTCCGCCAGTGCGGAGCCCAATAAATCACCGGAATAGCACGCCTCCTGCAGGGTGTTGGAATCACTGCCCATTTCAATAAGCAACGAACCGTTGGTGAGTTGTTGGTTGTAGCGTGCATCTGCCAGCAATAACGGACGCGCCACACCGGGATACGTTTGGTGCAACCGTTGTTGCAGCCGTACCCCCAACGATAAATTCTCCGCCGTATGCGTGTTCGGTACGGCGTTGGTATTTTTCATTCCCACAATAATCATCATCTGTGCCGCTTTTTTGCCGTTTATGGTGGCAGTGGGTTTAATGTGTGTGGTACTGTCTTGGTAAATGGCATCACGGTGTAAATCCAGCACCACACGAATGGTGGGATACTGTTTAAGATATTGCTGTACCGCCGCTTTGGAATGGCTGTACGCCGTACTATACGGCTGGTCGTGAATGGCGGTATCGTGCACCACACCAATCCCCGCGGCGGTAAGCTTGGCGGCGACGCGCTTACCTACCGCCACCATATTGGCGGCAGAATCGGTGGTGCGGGTCGGGTCATCGGCATTGTAAAACCCGCTATCGTGGCTTAAATAACATTCGGTGGTGTGCGTGTGCATAATCAATACCTGCGGTGTTTTACTGTTTTTTTTAAGCGACAGTGCCGGTTTGTGAGCCAAGGCGTTTGCCACGTTCACGCTTACTCCGCTTTTGTTGCGAATGGCTACCCCTTGTACAAAGTCACTTCCCGCGCTGAGTTGTTGTGTGAGCACCGTACCGCCGCCCTCTTTGCGAACCACCGTAGCGGTAGTAGGCGGGGCGGGAGCGGGCTGACGGCTGGCCTCCCCCACACTCACGATAGGGGTCGTTGCCGTGCCGGCGGGCGTAGACGCCGTATCCCGCGTAATCCAACCGGATAGCAACACCGTGCCCTCCTCGGGACGGCGCAACCCTGCCGAAAACAAGGCGGCACGCTCCCCCCACGCACGCAGGGTGGTAGTCGGCACCGCAGACATACCCGCTATTACACCGCCGAGCAACACCATTACACTTATCACACACGCTATGCGTCTTCCGTGTTTTTTCATATACTTCACCCATACACTGTATGTCGGGCAACCAAAGAATATTCATTGCGCGAGCGCCAACAACTCCAGCGGGGAATAACGCGGTTGTACGGCGGCGTGAATCGTCATTGCCAATAAACGCGCCGCGCGTTCAATCATAATATCCACCTCACGCGGGGTCACCATCATCGCCGCGCCGCGGGGCGAAACAGTTTCTCCCCCCTCGTTACCGGCAAGGTCTTGCGCAACGGTAACCGCATCCACCACCGTGGGAACCCCCAAACCAATAACGGGAACCCCCAACGTTTGTTGGTTCAGCGCACGGCGATTGTTTCCCACGCCCGAACCGGGTGCAATGCCGGTATTGCTGATTTGCACGGTACATCCCAAACGAGATAAACTGCGTGCCGCCAAAGCATCCACGGCAATGACAACTGACGGATTTACGGTACGGCACACCCCCGCTACCAGTTCGCTGCTCTCCACGCCGGTGTTACCTAACACACCGGTAGCCACTACCGCGCACGGGCGCAGGTGCGCGAGCCCCACGCTGCGCGCCAATTCGTCGGGAATGTGGCGGGTAGCCAGCACTTGTGCGGCGGTGCGCGGTCCGAGAGCGTCGGGAGTAATGGCCTCGTTTCCCAATCCCACCACGAGCACCGTACCGCGGGAGGGAAGTAATTGGTGAAGTTGCTTGCCCAGCACGCCGGCTGTACGCTCAAAATCCCGCTCGTTGTCGGTAAGCGGCGGCAAACTGGCAGTAAGGTATTCCCCCGCCGGTTTTCCCAGTTGCTGTGCGGCGGTATCGTCCACAGTAACGCGGCACAAGTTCACCGTACCCTCGCACCATTCGCGAGTGGCGTGAGACAGTGTCGTTCCAGCGGCTTCCATTGCCAAGTCGGTGCGGTATTGCACAGTGTATCACCTCAATTTCTAGTATCACAAGAAAAATTTTACTTATTCGCGAAAAAAGGTATTGATTTTTTTGACAGTTCGTGTTATCATATCAAATGCGTGATTTATGAATGAGTCTTTTTCGAGGAGGTGTGACCATGCCCAACATTAAATCCGCCAAAAAGCGTGTCAACGTAATCGCCGCTAAAACCGCCCGCAACAAGGCCAACCGCTCGCTTCTCAAAACCGAGATTAAAAAGGCCAATGCCGCGATTGAAGCCGGCGCTGCCGATAAGGACATCGCTGTGAAAGCCGCCGTCAAGAAGATTGACCAGGCCGTCGCTAAGGGACTCCTGCACAAGAACACGGCTGCACGGAGAAAGTCCGCCCTCGCAAAAAAGGCCAATGGCTAATCTGTGAGAAGTAAACCCCCGCTGGTTCAGCGGGGGTTTTTGCTTTAATATAATCCATACAAAAAAATCACCCTGCGACCGCAATCGCAGGGTGATTTCAATAATTATTTAGTTGCTGTTTTTCTTTTTTTCTCACCAAAAGCAATACCCGACAAACAACCGCCGCTCACAAGCAGAAGCATTACCCACAGCCAGACGTTGCCGGTATCCCCGGTTTGCGGAGAGGAAACGGCTCCGGTCGCGGGAACCTCTTTACCGTCTGCTATCTTTTTGTTACATCCCTTACAGTAGGTGTCTCCGGTATATCCTTTTTCATTTTCTGTCGCTTTTTTAGCATTGCGAATCTCCGTGCCGCCGAAATGATTTTCGGGATTTAACTCACCATACGGTTGGTTGCACTCCGCGCATATCGCTTTGGCACAACAGGTGGCGGAACCGCCGCTATGCTGTGTATGGCTGGGCGTTTGATTTGCTTTTTCTGCCAACGTGTAAATGCTAAAGTGGTCGGTAGCAAAAACAACATAACCCTCCATTGGGGTCACTTCATATTCAATAGGCGTGTTATTCTCATCCACGTAATAGACAATCAAATTCTTTCCTTCAAACTTCTCGGGAACAGGAATTTTAACTTCAAATTCCCCATCGTCCAGTTTGGTGATGTAGTTGTCAAGCGAATCGGAATACAGTTTAATATCGAACGTTTCGTTTTCCCCTACGTCAAGGATTTTCATAATCCTGTCGTAATCAGCACCCTCGGTCAACTTTTCTACCTCAATAACGGTATCCAGCGGAACCGTGGACGAACCGGTTGTTACGGAAACGTTGGTATTAAGGTCCGTGGTAGCATAGGAGGGCACCGCGAGTTTTGTATCATCCTTAATAATAACAAACTTATAAGTTTCCTCTGTTTCAAGCACTTCTACATTAAAGAAGAAATCGCCTGCGGCATTTTTAAGGAAATGCAAGTCGCCGCCCTCGTTAAACGAATCTATGAAATACTGCTTATATCCTGGCGTGCTATCCAACACGAATTTTGCGTTCCAATACGCATCCCAATCCCGCTCTGCGTCCGATTTTGCTGCTTCACGGTCAAAAATTTCTTGTGCGTCCGCTATTTCTTTGTCAAAATCAGCAAGAGTCTTGTTATAGTACTCTGTCACCGTTTCAGTGGCAGCGGTGATTTTGATAACGTTCTTTCCAATGTAATCATCAATTCTCTTTTGCGCCGCCGCAATAAGAGCATCTTTGGTATCGGCAGTGCTTGCGGGAACGTAAATCGCGTGTTCTGCACGTGCGCCAAGGAAACCAGAGGCAAAATACACCTTACCGTTATGAATCAATTTTGCCGAGCCGATTCTTTCGGTGTAAAAAATATCATCAGAACCACCGCGAACCTCAATGGTATACAGGAAATTGCTGTTGCCTAAAATGGATTTGAGTTCGCCCGAATAGTTGGCTAACGAGTCAATTTCTGAATCCGAATTGCGGTACGTCCAATAGTTTATAAGTTCTAAGTCGGAAACGTTAAACCACGGTCTGTCTTGGGGGAATTTTTCAATAAAAGACTGTGCCAATTGCAATACATCCGCGTCATAATCCCAAACAACGTCAACCGTGTGGATTTCCTCTTTTGCGGTGCCGTAATACAACCCCAGTTCTAATTTACTGAAATCGTCGGTAAACCCAACTTCAGGGTCAAAATAAAACTCGGGGTTGGCAATGCTAAAATCTTCACAAAGCAACCAAACGGCCTCATCATCCGCGGTGGGCTTTGCATAGTTAAAGATAACCTTCCCATCCGTCAACACTTTGCTAAATTCTTCGGTCATTTCCTTTTCGCGAACATAATAGTTGTGAGCAACGTTGCAGCAAAACTTCCCATCGGCAACGTACTCTCTCACATCGGTAGTAAATTTACCGCTGTTAATCGTAAGTTCGCCGGGAACGGTAATGCCAACCCCCTCGAACGCCACCTCTTTTACAGCTCCGTTACAAACAACGTTTGTCACCACTACTTTTGTGCCGGATGCCGCCACGAATACGCAATCGGGTTCATAGTCTTGGGGAACGTCACCGGTACAAGTGTAACGGCCGCCATTGACGGTTAAGGTGAACGTTTTTTCAAACGTTTCTGTTTGGGCATCCCAATCCGTGCTATTATCAATTCTCACAACACCCATACACCCTGTATGACCCATTGCTTCCATAGAAGAATTATCATCAGCGTTTATGGTGATATTGGTACCAAAGCCAAAAATGACAGGTTGACCGTAACCGTATTCATCAATTGCCGTGACAAGCGATGCATCAACAAGGTTGAAGGTAACATCCTTGTTCTCAATATACAACCCTTCGTTTAGATACATCAATACGTTCTGAATGGTGATTTCTCCCGAACCACCCTCCGGAATTGCCTCAATAGCCGCCCTAACCTCTTCTTCGGTTGTTGCTATAACGGGTTCTGCAGCCGAAAAAACGATGGACGGCATTACCGATAGGAGCATGGCAACCACTAACAGGCACGATAACAATTTCGCTTTGAAAAATTTCATAAAATCCCCTCCGTAATAAATTTTATGATGAGTGCCTTGCGCCGGAAACGTTTTGGGGTATAACAAAAATGCGCAGCCCCACATTTCTGATTATTTAGATTGATGGGACATAACAATTATAACATAATAACTCGAAAAATAAAGGGTTTTTGAAAAAATCGCAAAATTTATCGCCTATATCAAAAAAATACAGTATAGCCAATTGGGCTATACTGTATTTTTTATCCTATCCTATTTTTTCGTTTGATTTATTTAACAACGCGTACTCGCGCACCGTTGCCGATTCCCGCGGCGTTGGCGTCGTCCGTGTCGATGTGCATTTCCAACCGGAAAGCCGCATTCACGCGTACCTGTACGTCATAAAACGTCGTGCGGCGCTCGCCGTTAACCTCCACGGTAACGTAGTCACCGTCTTTCAGTCCAAAAGCCGCGCCTTCTTCCACACTCATATGAATGTGACGGTTGGCAATGATGCACCCTTCTTTGAGTGTAACCACACCTTTGGGGCCCACAATGGTAACGGGGGCCGAACCGGCAATGTGACCGGATTCCCGCACGGGCGGCTTCACTTTAAGCACAAACGAGTCGGTACGGGAAATTTCCACCTGCGACGCTTTGCGAACCGGACCAAGCACGCGCACGTTCTCAATCGGACGTAACGAGGGGCCGATAATCGTCAACGTCTCTTTACAGGCAAACTGCCCCGGTTGCGACAAATCTTTCAGCGGGGTGAGTTCGTACCCCGCGCCGAACAGCGTTTCCACATCCGCCGCGGACAAATGAATGTGTCGGTTAGACACCCCCACGGGCACGGTGTTATCCGCCGCCGCAGAAGCCGGCGAACCCACCGCCGCAATAACGCGGGAGACGACTTCTTCCACCATTTTTGCATCGTATGCCATACGGTTTAACTCTCCTTATCAGATAATCCGAAAACTGTCCGCCATTACGCAACGGCGCTGCCGTGTGAAGCTGCGAGCGGAGGTAATGCCCTCGCCCGTAGGACCGGCAATGGTAAAGGTAGCATGACCCTCTCCGCCAAATCCGATACCCGCGTAAGACGGCGCGTTTTTCACAAAAATGGTGGTTTCCACCGCCTGGGCAAAACGGGTTAAGTTATCAATGTTTTTGGAATGCATATGCGCGGTGTGGCGGTTACCGTGCTCGGCTTTTACCGCCAACTCAATGGCTTGGTCAATGTTATCCACCCGCACAATGGGCAAAATGGGCATCATCAATTCGTGTTGTACAAAATCGTGTTCAAACGCGGTTTCACAAATAATGCAACGTACGTCGCTCCCTACGTTTACCCCGATTTTTGCCAGCAACACGGCGGCATCACGCCCCACACAGTCGCGGTTGACAATCTTTTTCACTTTACCGTTTTTATCGGTTTTCTCCACCAATACAATGCGGTTGAGTTCCTCCGCCTGCGCGGCGTTAATAAGATACGCCCCGTTTTGTTGCATCGCCGTGATTAACGCATCCGCAATGTTGCGGAAAGCAAAAACTTCCTTTTCGGCAATGCAAGGCAGGTTGTTGTCAAAGGTACAGCCATCGATAATATCTTTACCCGCTTTGGCAATGTCGGCGGTGTCGTCCACAATCACCGGCGGGTTGCCTGCACCGGCACCAATGGCCTTTTTGCCGGAGGACAACACGGCGCGTACCACACCGGGGCCACCCGTACATACCAGCAACCGAATGGCGGGGTGCGACTGCATAATCGCCGCGGATTCCATGGTGGGTTTTGCCATAGAGCACACCAAAATTTCCGGGCCGCCCGCCGCCGCACACGCGCGATTCACCAAATCGACCGCGTAATTAGAGGTGGCAATCGCGTTGGGATGCGGATTAAATACCACGCCGTTACCCGCCGCAATCATACCAATGCTGTTGCAAATTACGGTTTCGCTGGGGTTGGTGCTGGGCGTAATGGCGCCCACCACACCAAACGGTGCCATTTCCACCAACGTCAACCCATTGTCGCCCGTGCGTGCCTGCGAAACAATGTCTTCCGTACCGGGGGTCTTGTCCGCCACCAACAGGTGCTTGGCGCGCTTGTGGTCCACACGGCCCATGCCGGTTTCGTCCACACCGAGTTGTGCCATAACCGCCGCTTCCTCACGGGTTAAACGGCGAATTTCGGTAATAATCTTTTCGCGTTGCTCCACCGACATAGCACGCACCGCACGGTAGCCCGCTTCCGCGGCACGAATCGCGTCGTTCATATCGTCAAAAATGCCAATCAAACGGCGACCGCCGTATTGCGTGGAATCCCACGAGGCGGTAGGTGCCGCTTGTATACGGCTGAGCACTTGGCTTACTACTTGTTGAATTTCCGCGGCGGAAATCGTCGCTGCCATATCGGTCACTCCTTATCAGTAAATCAATTCCACTTGTTGTTCTTTTAAGTATTCTACCCAACGCTCGGAGGGTTGTTCATCCGTAACCAGCGTATCCACATCGCGGACATCGCATACCCTCACAAACGAGATATTATCGAATTTCGTACCGTCCACCGCTAAAATTTTGCGCTCGGCGGCGGCGTAAATGGCTTGCTTAATTTCGGAATCCCGCTCGTTGGAGTCGGTAATACCCATAGCCATGTCCAACCCCTTGCAGGAGCAAACCGCCAGATTTACGTGGAATCCACGAATCATTTTTTCTGCCGAAGCGCCTACCAGCGAGAGGGCGCCCTCACGCAGAGCACCGCCGGTGGACAGAATATTCCAACCGTCCTTATCCGCCAATTCCAGCAAAATTTCCACCGAATTGGTAATTAAGGTAATGTTGTTCAGATGCTTAATATACTTTGCCACATAAATGGCGGTTGAACTGGCATCCAGCATAATATAATCGCCATCGTGAATTAAATCCCCGATTTTTTCGGCAATATGCTGTTTTCGTTCTACATTGGCACGTTTCCGCACGCTGTACGGAGGGTCTGCCTCGCCCTTTTGGTTGAGCACTGCGCCCCCGTACGTTTTTTTGGCAAGCCCTTCGTTATCGAGTTTTTCCAAATCACGGCGGATGGTCTCCTCCGTAACGTTGAATTCCCGTGCCAGGTCAGCCACGATGACCTTGCCTTCCACCGTGAGTCGGGACATAATGGCGTTGCGTCGTTCAATGGCGAGCATACCACGCCCTCCTTACAAAATACTTTTCCAAGTTTTTTCGTCCGGATGCGGAATAACCGCGCTGTCCAAAAACATTCCGTTTTCGCCTGCGCCGGCCTGCGCACGCTCAATCGCCGCTTGCACCGCCGCAATGCTACCCGTAAGCAACAGATAAGATTTACCGCACATGCCCCGCGCCAAACGCAATTCAATCAGTTGCACCAGCGCGGTTTTGGCGGCAATATCAGCCGCCACAATGGCCGCCGAGGAGGAAAACGTCTCCAACACACCCAGCGCTTCGGGTTCGCCGACGTCGGCCGCACCGTACAGTGCTCCAAAAATGGATTCGTGCGGAGCACCCAGGACAAAACTGTCAATCAACGGGTCGGGGTCGTGCACGGCGGCGGCATCCACCGCGGCGCGCACGGCACTCAGTTCGCCGCTGACCAATACCAAATATTTACCGGGGCACACCGTTGTGGCTTCCAGAATATCAATTTCGGCGGTTTTCACCATACGGTCAGCCGCACGCATACCGGAAGAAACGGTTTTATATTCCACCATACCAATCGCTTTGTTCACGGTTTACCCCTCCTTTGCTGTAATGGTAATCACCCGCTCGGTCACTTCGCGCACCACACCGTTAATCGGTGCGTGCAGTGCCACGCTGAGTGCATCGTCTGCTGCCTTGGCAATACACTGGCCAACACTCACACTGTCCCCCGCTTGCACAATCGGCACGGAAGGGGCACCAATGTGTTGTGATAACAGTACCCGAACTTCCGATGCAGCCGGAACCGCGTCGCTTAACGGGGCGGGTTTGTTGTACCCGTTCAGCCCCAACCGCGCCATTAAACGCCGCATGGGAACACGGCGCAGTTCGCGTGTACTGCTCACAGAAGCCGTAACCGCGGCAGGCGGTTTTACCCCCTGCTGACGCAAACTGTTCTTGCAAGCCATCAGCAACATACGGGGGGAAAGCCCCTGCCCACAGGAATACGCTTCGCACGTGCCGCAACCGGTACAGAAAAACGCGTTAACGTACGGTGCGGCGTCGTTGGTAATTCCATTGGAAGCCACTAACATAAAACGGCTGGGGTCAATGGGGTGACCCAGCAGATGGCGCGGACACAAATCCGTGCAATAATTGCACTGACAACAAGCCGCCATCGCGCGTTTCATATCAATAAACGGCTTGGAACGCAACCGCTGAATAATCGTATGTTGTTCGGGCAACACCAGCACGGCATTGCTGGTTTTGGTAACCGGTTCCACCGGACTGCCCAAACGGCCCATCATCGGGCCGCCGAACACGTAAGCGGGAGAATCCGTGGTCACACCGCCCGCCTGCTGTAGTAACGCACTCACCGGTGTACCGATAGGCGCTAACAGCGTGGTGGGATGGGCTACCTCCCCCGCAATCGTGATAAATTTGTGTGTAACGCCGTGCCCCAGCAGAGCACGGGACATATTGTATACCGTCTCCACGTTAAACACGGTAACGCCCACCGAAACCGGCAAAGCGCCCGCCGCAACCTGACGCCCGGTGGCTTCGTAAATAAGCACCACCTCGTCCCCGGCAGGGTATACTTCCGGAAGTTCACACAAGCTCATATTTTCAAAGGCGGCGAGCAACGGTGTAACGGCGTCAATCGTGCGCTTGTACGAACGCTTGACCGCCACAATCACCGAAGTTGCGCCTACGGTTTTCGCAAGTAAATCCAACGTGCGCAAAATATCTTCCGCGTACCGCTCCAGCACCTGACGGTGCAATTTCAGCAGCGGTTCACATTCCGCGCAGTTGAGTATGAGGGTGTCGGCACGCGTATCCAACTTGGCATAAGAGGGAAACCCCGCACCGCCGGCACCAACAATACCGCCGTCTCGTAAAACGGCTTTCAGTTCATCGAGTGTCATCATCCATTTACTCCGGCCAAACCAATACCGCTGTCGATGATACCCACAATCGCGGCATCAATCGGCGCATCTGCCATACCGCAACCAATGCGCGCGGCACTACCGGTGGCTACCAAAACCAGTTCACCGATACCGGCACCGACGTTGTCCACCGTTACAATCTTTTTAGAATCGCCCCACTCGGACAAGGGTTCAACCACCATAAATTTACTGCCGATGAGGTTTTCGTTTTTGCGCGTGGACACAACGCTGCCCACCACTTTACCGACAATCATACGGAATCCTCTTTTCTTCTGAATTTTCCCCGCCGGAATCGGCTGACGGGCGAGCGCCCGTCAGCCGTATCTCCGGTGTTTCGGATTATTTCAGCGAGGGCAGAATCTTCTCCACGTCGCCGTGCGGACGCGGAATCACGTGGGTGGCAACGAGCTCGCCCAACTTCGATGCAGACGAAGCGCCGGCATCCACTGCGGCCTTAACCGCGCCGACATCGCCGCGCACCATCACGCTCACCAAGCCGGAACCGATTTTCTCGGTGCCGATGAGTTCCACGTTGGCGGCCTTAACCATCGAGTCAGCGGCTTCGATAGCGGCAACCAAACCACGAGTCTCCACCATACCTAATGCTTCCAGTGCCATTGCAATGACCTCCTTAAATAAATGCTTTCGCTAATTAGGGTAACTTATTTGAGTACCGGCAGGATTTTCTCCACGTCGCCGTGCGGGCGCGGAATGACGTGTGTGGCGACAAGTTCGCCCAACTTGGATGCCGAGGACGAGCCGGCATCTACCGCGGCCTTAACCGCACCGACATCGCCACGCACCATAACGCTCACCAAACCGGAGCCGATTTTTTCGGTACCGATGAGAGTGACGTTGGCGGCTTTGACCATCGCATCAGCCGCTTCAATTGCCGCGACCAAGCCACGGGTCTCTACCATTCCCAGTGCTTCCAGTGCCATTTTCTTTACCTCCTTTACCGGTGTGGGTTGTGCTGTAACAGCGGCTTCCGCC
>JAZRRV010000179.1:0-4038 GCA_045651085.1 Acutalibacteraceae bacterium | reverse complement strand
AAGTCGGAGGCCAAGCGGTCTTAGGAAGACAACATGTTTCCCCAACTCCTTGCCTCCCAGAACGACATGGCTACGATCCGACTTCTTGGTTCTGCCAATCCAGCAAACGGCGGCAATCTTGCGGGTGCGCCGATTGGAACAGTGCGTGCGCGGGTTCCCACCGTTCGGTGCGGCCGGATACGCGCTGCGCCGCCGCGACGCCCGCGGCAAGGATGTGCACCCCCGTGGTAACGGGGTATTCAGGCGGGAGCAGACGCGCCGTGTCCCCCACCACCGTGAGCGTGCCCACGAGCGGGGTGACAAAACAATCCTCCAGCACGGCGCGCACGGGCGGTGCCTCCGTGGTGGGCGGGGTGGGCATCTGGTTTAGTGCGGGTGCCTCCCCCGCACGGCGAAACAACGCTAAAAAGTGCCCCTCGCCGCCGTTCCACGGCCACACGCGGCGGGCGTGGTGCAACGGGACGGTGCGGGCAAACGGTAACAAATCCGCTTCGCCAAACGGGGCAATGGCATCCGCCTCCAGTGCGGGTTCGCCAAACGGCACGGTGGCGGGTTCTAACGTAAAATCGGGGTGGGTGTGCAAAAAGCGCACCACCGCCCATTCGTTTTCCTCCGGCGCAAAGGTGCAGGTGGACAGTACCAACCGCCCGCCGGGGCACACGCACTGCGCGGCATTATGCAAAATTTCCGCCGAGCGCGCGGCGCACAACCGAACGGTATCTTCACTCCACTGGGCGGCGGCTCCGGGTGCTTTGGGGAACATACCCTCCCCCGAACAGGGGACGTCTGCCAGCACCGCGTGAAACCACGCGGGAAGCGCGGCGGCTATGCGGGCGGTATCCCCGCACGAGACCACGGCGTTGCGCACGCCGCAACGCTCCACGTTGCCCGCCAGCACACGGGCGCGGGCGGGGACGTATTCGTTTGCCCAAAGCAGCCCCTCTCCTTGCAGTGCGGCGGCAATTTGGGTGGTTTTGCCGCCGGGGGCGGCGCACAAGTCCAGCACCCGCTCGCCCGGTTGCGGGCGGAGTAAGGTGACCGCCGACATAGCGGACGGTTCTTGCATATAATACGCGCCGGCGTGGTGCAATGGGTCGCTCCCCGCGCGGAACGCCGCCGCGGTAACGAACCCCGCCGCCGAAAACGGCGTGGGTGCGAGTGACAACTCCAACAGTTCCGCCAAGCGGGCGGGCGTGCATTTGAGCGTGTTGGCGCGCACGCCGCGGGTGGTAAGCGGAGTGGATACCCACTCGCGAAACGCGGCGGTGCGCGCACCTAACAGCCGCGTCATACGCTGTTCAAATACGGGGGGCAAGGTCATACGGGTTCCTCCAAAAAAGCCGCAGCGGGCTGCGGCTTTGGTGTGTTAATTTTCCGATTCTTTGCGGCGGCGGGTGCGCACCGAGCGTTTTTCACGCACGGGCGAGGGCTCGTCCAACGAAGCCATACGGTAGTCGCCCAGTTCCCCGAGCAACGAGGGGGTTTGTGCCAGTTCGGCGGCGGTTTCCTCCTCCTGCCGCATACGGCGGCGGTGCAACCATTGCGGCAACATACACACCGGCAACAGCGCAGGCAACATATGGCGATAAATGGCTTCCCACACGGTTAAATCCGTTTCCAGCGGGGTGGTGCCTTGTGCCGCGCCGAAAAAGTCCTGCAAATTAAGCGCAATTACAATAAAGCACACGCCCAGTACCGCCGCCACCGCCATGGGTACCACCTTGCCGCGGCGCAGTGCCGCAAACAAAATGACGCACACCGCCATGCCCGCCGTGGCGCCCGCCAACGGCAGGGTGTTGTATGCATCTGCCGCGTTCATTGACTCAATAGACACCACAGTACCAATTTGGAAAAACAGGGTGATTGCCAGTAACACCCACATACACACGCGGGAGATGGATGCCCAAGTTTGCATAAGTGTGCCTCCTCTTTTTACAAGATGGGGATGGTGTACCGCTTATTCCAGTTCAAACGCGCCGGTGTACAAGCGGTAATACGTGCCGCGCTCTGCCAACAGTTTTTCGTGGTTGCCGCGCTCGATAATACGCCCGTGGTCCAGCACCATAATCACGTCCGCGTTGCGCACGGTGGACAGACGGTGCGCAATAACAAACACAGTGCGGCCTTCCATTAACTTATCCATCCCGCGGGACACAATCGCCTCGGTGCGGGTGTCTACCGACGAGGTAGCTTCGTCCAGTATCATTACCGGCGGGTCTGCCACCGCGGCGCGGGCGATGGCAATGAGTTGCCGCTGCCCTTGCGACAAGTTGGCGCCGTTGTTGGTGAGCAGAGTGGCATACCCCTGCGGCAAGCGGGTGATAAAATCTGCCGCACCCACCAGTTCCGCCGCGGCACGACATTCCTCGTCCGTGGCGTCCAGCCGACCGTAACGAATGTTGTCCATTACCGTGCCGGTGAACAGGTTGGTGTCCTGCAATACAATGCCCAGTGAACGCCGCAAATCCGCCTTGCGGATTTTGTTCACGTTAATGCCGTCGTAGCGGATTTTGCCGTCCGCAATATCGTAAAACCGATTGATGAGGTTGGTAATGGTGGTCTTGCCCGCGCCGGTTGCGCCCACAAACGCCACTTTTTGTTCCGGCTCGGCATACACCGACACCCCGTGCAACACGGGTTTGTCCGGCTCGTAACCAAAATCCACGTCCGTTAAGGTAACGTTGCCGCGCAGCAGAGTGTAGGTCACGCTGCCGTCTTCGTGGGGGTGTTTCCACGCCCAGCGGCCGGTGCGCTGTTCACATTCGCACACGTTACCGTGTTCGTCCACCGTGGCGTTTACCAGCGTGACGTAACCCTCGTCCGTTTCGGGGGGTTGGTCCATAAGCGCGAACATACGCTCCGCGCCCGCCAGCGCCATGGCCACGGCGTTAATTTGCTGAGAAAATTGGTTGATGTTGCCGGTGAACTGCTTGGTCATATTCAAAAACGGCACCGTGAGCGCCACTGAAAACGGCAACCCCGAAATGCTGACGTTTACAGCACCCGTGGCAATAAAAATACCGCCCGCCAGCGCGCACAACACGTACAACACGTTGCCGATGTTCATAATGATGGGGCCGAGCGCGTTGGCAAAGGCGTGGGCGCGGTAACTGTCCTGGAACAGTTCCTCGTTAATGCGGTCAAAGTCCGCACCCACTTGTTCCTCACGGCTGAACACCTTAACCACTTTTTGGCCGTTCATCATTTCCTGCACGTAGCCCTCGGTTTTGCCCACCGCCTGTTGCTGGCGCACAAAATACTTGGCAGAACCGCCGCCGATTTTGCCGGACACGGCAAACATTAACACCACGCCGCACAACACCAGCAACGTGAGCCACACGCTGTAATACAACATAATGCCCAGCACCGTTACCACAATGACGGACGATTGCAACAAACTGGGCAACGACTGCGATACCAACTGACGCAACGTGTCGATGTCGTTGGTGTAGTGGCTCATAATATCGCCGTGTTTGTGCGTGTCAAAGTATTTGAGCGGTAAATCCTGCATACCGTTGAACATTTGGCAACGCAGTTTGCTTAAAAACCCTTGCGTGATATACGCCATTAACTGTCCTTGCACGGTAAGCAACGTCACCGACAACACGTACAACGTGATGAGCACCGCGATGAGCGGCAGAATTTCTGCCGTGGCGGCGCGCCAGTCGGTGCTGCCGGCATCCAAATACTTGGTGATGACCGCCAACACGTTTTGCGTGAAAATGGCGGGAATGGCGGATACCAGCGAGGAAAACAACGTGCAAAACACCGCCAGCGGCAACAACGCCGGATACGCGCGGAACAACAGTTTAACCACGCGGCCCAGCGCGCTCACATTCAGTTTGCGTACACCGCGAGGTTGAGGACCGCGCATCGGCCCGTTCATCGGCTTACTCATTGTCCTCACCTCCGGTCACTTGTTGCTCGTACACTTCGCGGTAAATGTCGCTGGTGCGCAACAATTCCTCATGCGTGCCGGCGGCGGCTATCGCGCCGTTGTTCATTACCAAAATTAAATCCGCATCCTGCACCGACGCT
>JAZRRV010000178.1:0-9525 GCA_045651085.1 Acutalibacteraceae bacterium | reverse complement strand
AGTATTCCACATAACGCAAAAATGAGCGTACTACCACCGAACCGTTGCAAAAAAATGTGCAGGAATTTGTTTTTTTTATTGCAAAATTGTCAACGCTGTATTACAATGATACTGTTATGGAACTCGGAATTTCTTTTTAGGAAAGGGTCTTGAATATGCAACAAAAAGAACGCAGAGTTGGCACGGTTTCCCGCGGTATTCGTTGCCCCATTATCCGTGAGGGTGATGATTTGGCGGCCATTGTCTCCAACAGTGTGTTGGAGGCGGCTGAAATGGAGGGGTTTGAACTCCGCGACCGCGACGTTATTGCCATGACCGAATCCATTGTCGCTCGTGCGCAGGGCAACTACGCCACGGTGGACGATATTGCGGCAGACGTGAAAGCCAAGTTGGGTGGGGACACCATTGGTGTTATTTTCCCCATTTTATCGCGCAATCGTTTTGCCATTTGCTTGCGCGGCATTGCCAAGGCGGCGAAAAAAATTGTTTTGATGTTGGGCTACCCCTCGGACGAAGTGGGTAACACGTTGGTACCGTTGGATAAAATTGAAGATGCGGGTGTGAACCCGTATTCCGATGTGCTGTCGTTGGAACGGTATCGGGAATTGTTCGGCGAAAACAAGCACGAGTTTACCGGCGTGGATTACGTGGAATATTACGGCAACCTCATTCGCGAGTGCGGGGCAGAGGTGGAAATTATTTTTGCCAACCACGCCAAGACCATTTTGGACTATACCGATTGCGTATTGACTTGTGACATTCACACCCGCGCACGCACCAAACGCATTTTGCGGGAAGCGGGCGCCAAGGCGGTGTTGGGCTTGGACGACGTTCTCAACGCACCGATTACGGGCGGTTACAACGAGCGGTACGGTTTGTTGGGTTCCAACAAGTCTACGGAGGACAAGGTCAAATTGTTCCCGCGTGAATGTAAGCAACTGGTGTTGGACGTTCAGAAGCGTATAGCCGACGCCACCGGCAAACACGTGGAAGTTATGGTATACGGCGACGGTGCATTCAAAGACCCGCAGGGCAAAATTTGGGAACTGGCAGACCCGGTGGTATCTCCCGCGTTTACCGACGGTCTTGTTGGCACGCCGAATGAACTGAAACTGAAATATCTTGCCGACAACGATTTCAAAGACTTGTCGGGAGATGCCTTAAAAGAAGCCATCTCCAACAGCATAAAGGCCAAGGACGGCAGCAGTCTTGTCGGCAATATGGCAGCACAGGGCACCACGCCCCGCCAGTTGACGGACCTTATCGGCTCGTTGTGCGATTTAACTTCCGGTTCGGGAGATAAGGGCACACCGGTTGTACTGGTGCAAGGCTATTTTGACAACTATACCAACTGAAAACGGAGAGGAATTGTATGGACTGCAATGTAAGACCCGAAACAATGGAACGCATTACCACCGCCGCACTTGCCAACGCCTTCATTGATGAGCAAGTGCAGAAGATTCGCGCGCAGGTGGGGGATAAAAAGGTACTGCTGGCACTGTCCGGCGGGGTTGACTCGTCCGTTGTGGCGGCTTTGTTAATCAAAGCCATCGGCAAGCAACTGGTGTGTGTGCACGTCAACCACGGCTTAATGCGCAAGGGCGAAAGCGAGCAGGTGATTGAAGTATTCGGCAAAGCGCTGGATGCGAATTTGATTTACGTGGATGCGACCGACCGTTTTCTTGGCTTGCTGGCGGGTGTCAGCGAACCGGAAAAGAAACGCAAAATCATCGGCGGCGAATTCATTAAGGTGTTTGACGAAGAGGCGTCCAAACTGCAGGGTATTGCGTTTTTGGCGCAGGGTACCATTTACCCCGACATTTTGGAGAGCGACGGCGTAAAAGCGCACCACAACGTGGGCGGTTTGCCGGAGGATATGGAATTTGAACTGGTAGAGCCCGTGAAATTGCTGTACAAAGACGAAGTCCGCGTTGTCGGTGAAGCGTTGGGCTTGCCGCACGGTATGGTGTACCGTCAACCGTTCCCCGGCCCCGGTTTGGGAGTGCGTTGCTTGGGCGCTATCACGCGCGACCGTTTACACGCCCTGCGGGAGGCGGATGCCATCCTGCGCGAGGAGTTTGACAACAACGGTTTGGCGGGTAAAGTATGGCAGTATTTTATTGCCGTGCCGGATATGAAGAGTGTGGGCGTGAAAGACGGCAAGCGCTATGAAGGATGGAGTGCCATTATCCGCGCTGTCAACACCGTGGATGCCATGTCCGCTACCATTGAGGAAGTGCCGTATGCGGTGTTGCACCGTATTACCGCGCGCATCACCAGTGAAGTGGACGGCATTAACCGCGTGTTAATGGATTTGACACCCAAACCGATTGGGACCATAGAGTGGGAATAAAATTTCTCTAAAATCGACCCCTGAACCCCCCAATATTTATGCGGGTTTTCGGGGGTCACTTTTATTTACGTGCACGAAGGGTTGTAAACGGATAGCAATTTTCCGTACAGATTGGCCTTTTTATACATTTAATTGATTTTACTGTACTTGTATTTATAAAAAGATGAATGCGATTACTTGAGGTGTGTTATGAAGATTTTGTGTGTTATGCCGCATTACCACGCCGATGCAAATGCAAACAATAATTGTATGCAATACATTATTGATTATTTTCAAGAGCGCGGGCATGTAGTGGATGTTTTGTGCACCGATAACAAAGGCAATCACCCGATGGTTGAAAAACGAAACGGTAGTACAATTATAACTATATTCGATTATTATAACAAGGCAGTATACAAACACGGAAAACGGTATGGCGTATCTGAATGGACACAGCTTCCCGCGCTGGTTCAATTACCGGTTAAAGCCAAGTGTTACATCAAAGCGTTGTTTAGACCAAAAACCGCATATTATGCCGTAGATGCCATTAATTATAATAAAATATGTAGGTCCATCAAGGCGGCAAATCCGCCGTATGACGTGGTTTTGAGTCATTCCTTTCCTTTTGCAGCGCATACTATCGGCAAGCAACTTCGTAAAAGGAAAATTGCGAGAAAATGGTATGCGCTTCTCTGGGACCCGTTTGTGTATAATAAATTAGACCCTGTCAAAGAAATCCCCAAACGCCAAAAAACGGCACAGCGAATATTGAACGATGCAGACGGGATTTTTATGTTGGAAGGACTTATGGAGGAAAACCTGAAGAATGGTTATTGCCCCGGGTACCATCAAAAAGCAACAAACATAAATTTACCCATTTTAACAAATCAATGCAATGCGGATGCGGCTGAGAATCCGAAGACGGTCTTGGTGTATTCCGGAGCGTTTTACGCCGATATCCGCAGGCCGGACGTTATGTTGGATGTTTTATCCCAATTCCCGAATACTTATGAATTGCAGATTTTTGGAAACGGTTGCAAAAGAATAATTCAAGAAAAAGCCGAAAAGTTTAACGATTGTACGTTGATGTTGGGTGGGCGTGTAACCAAAGAACGCTCTATTGCGGCAATAAAAAACGCCAATATTTTGGTGAATGTCGGTAATACCGTTACGAATCAATTGCCCAGTAAAGTGTTTGAGTATATCAGTTTTGGGAAACCCATTATAAATTTTTATTCCACAGAGCAGGATATGGGTTTACGGTATTTTAGTAAATATCCTTTGTGCTTTAATTTTAATACCAACGATTACACACAAGAGGACGTCCGTGCACTGATAACGTTTTGCGAGGAAAATAAGGATAAACAACTTACCTTTGATGAGGCCACCAAGAATTTGATAGACTATCGCTCGGATTCGGTGTGTAAAAAAATATATGAAACGATAGTAAAAGAGTAAATCCGAATGGAAAGGTGCCATTTATACAAAAGTCGATTCGGGCAGAGAAAGTGTACAAAATAAAAACAAACCGGGTTCGGTGTGGTGGCACCGAATCCGGTTTTTATTAATACTTTTTTGCGTTTAAGGGACGGTTTTATTCCGCAAACAATGCGGTGGATAGGTAACGGTCGCCGGTATCCGGCAACAGCACCACCACGGTTTTTCCCGCATTTTCGGGGCGTGCGGCAATTTCGGTGGCGACGTGCAGTGCCGCGCCGGAGGAAATGCCCACCAACACGCCCTCGGTCTTGCCAAGCAGGCGGGCGGCGGCGTATGCCTGTTCGGTGGTCACGGTGGTCACTTCGTCATACACGGCGGGGTTGAGTACGTCCGGCACAAAGCCCGCGCCTATCCCTTGCAAACCGTGCGGGCCGGCCGCCCCGCCGGATAACACGGGGGAGTCGGCGGGTTCAACACCTACTACGTGCACGGACGGTTTTTTCTCTTTTAGGTATTCGCCGGTACCCGTAATGGTACCGCCGGTGCCGATACCCGCCACAAAAAAGTCCACTTCGCCGCAGGTATCTGCCCAAATTTCCGGCCCGGTAGTGGCTTTGTGTGCCGCCGGGTTAGAGGGGTTAACAAACTGCCCTGCCACAAAACTGTGGGGGAGTGCTTTGGCCAATTCGTCTGCCTTGGCAATGGCACCAGCCATTCCCTTAGCGCCTTCGGTGAGCACCACTTCCGCCCCGTAGGCGGCGGCTAACTGACGGCGTTCCACCGACATCGTATCCGGCATTACCAGCATTAAGCGGTAACCGCGCGCGGCGGCCACCGCGGCCAGACCGATACCGGTATTCCCGCTGGTGGGTTCAATAATTACCGAACCGGGGCGCAATTTTCCGGCGGCTTCCGCATCGTTAATCATAGCCAATGCCACACGGTCTTTTACCGAACCGGCGGGATTGAGATATTCCAATTTGGCAAGCAAACGGGCGTGTAACCCCAATTTTTCTTCCACACGGCACAACTCCAAAAGCGGGGTGTTGCCAATGAGTTGGTCCACCGAAGTATAAACAGCCATACGAACATCTCCTAAAGCATATATTGTAATAAGGGTAGCATTTTTTGCGGACGGTGTCAACCAAAGTTTGGTCAATAGGGCGGTTTGTAAACATTTCATTAAAACCGTCCGTATAACTTGAAATTCTTTCCAAAGGGTTTATAATGGAGGAGAAAGAAAGGGACGAGAGTATGCTGCAATTACAAAATATAGTGAAAAATTACCCCGCGGGTGGGGAGACGGTACACGCACTTAAGGGGGTATCTCTTCGGTTTCGTGACAGTGAATTTGTGTCGATACTGGGGCCTTCGGGTTGCGGAAAGACCACGTTGCTCAATTTGATTGGCGGGTTAGACCGCTATACCGAGGGGGATTTGCTGATTAACGGGGTATCCACCCGGTATTATCGTGACCGAGAGTGGGATGCGTATCGCAACCACTCGGTGGGATTCGTTTTTCAAAGTTACAACCTAATTCCGCACCAAACGGTGCTGCAGAACGTGGAGTTGGCGCTGTCGTTGTCCGGCGTGTCCAAAGCGGAGCGCCGTCGCCGTGCCAAAGCGGCGCTGGAATCGGTGGGGTTGGCTGACCAACTTCACAAGCGCCCTGCGGAAATGTCGGGCGGACAAATGCAACGTGTGGCCATTGCCCGCGCCATTGTGAATGACCCTGATATTATTTTGGCGGATGAACCTACCGGCGCACTGGATAGCGAAACCAGTTTGCAGGTGATGGAAATTTTGAAAGAGATTTCTCGTAACCGACTGGTCATTATGGTAACCCACAATCCGGAATTGGCGGAGCGCTATTCTACCCGCATTGTGCGGATGTTGGATGGCGAAGTGACGGACGATTCCGCCCCGCCGACCGATGAAGAGATGACGCCGCCACCGACGGAGACGGTTGGCAAAACCAAAAAACCGGCGATGTCTTTTATTACCGGACTGGGGTTGTCTCTCAAAAACTTATTCACCAAAAAAGGGCGCACGGCGCTTACCGCGTTTGCGGGGAGTATCGGTATTATCGGTATTGCGCTGATTTTTGCGGTCTCCCGCGGGATGACGGCATATATCGATACCGTGCAGGAGGATACGCTGGCTTCGTACCCGCTGACGTTGGAAGCCCAGCATATGGACGTCGGCACGCTGATGCAGACGTTTATTAACACGGCGCAATCCACCGGCGAACATAATGGCGATGCCGTGTACCAAAAACCGGTGCTTCATAATTTGGTGAATGCACTGAACTCCGTGGAGGCACAGGAGAACGACTTAACCTCGTTTAAGCAGTGGTTGGAAAGCGAGCGGGCGAACCCGAACAGTACTTCCGGTTTGCACGCGTCTGTCAGCGGCGTACAGTATACGTACGCATTGGATATGCTGGTATACACCGAAGCAGTGGACGGTACCATTCTGCGTTCCGATACCAAGGAATTGATGCAAAAGTTGCTTTCCCGCTATTTCGGGCAAAGTTTTGGGGAAAGCAACTCGATGATGAGCGGCAGTACGATGATGCCGACGATGGCGAACAGCGGTATGTCGTTGTGGCAGGAAATGCTATCCGGTGATAACGGCGACCCCATTAGTCCGTTGCTCAAAAAGCAGTACGATGTGGTGTACGGTTCGTGGCCCAATCGCTATGATGAAATTGTATTGGTGCTGGATGAAAACAATGAGATTGACGATATGTCGTTGTATGCGTTGGGGCTGAAATCCGAAGAAGAAATGAACGCGATTGTGGACGCGGCTATCAACAAAGAGACCTTGCCGGAGGAAGAGCGCAAGTGGTCGTACGAGGAAATCTGCGCCATGGAATTTCGCACGGTGCTGAATGCCAACTGCTATACCAAAGACGAAAAAACAGGGCTGTACACCGACCTGCGCGACACGTCCGCCGGACTCAAATACGTATACGATAACGGGATTCGCTTAAAAGTGACCGGTATTATTCGTCCCAATGAAGATGCGTTAGCCGGTATGCTGAGCGGTTCCATTGGCTACACCGGTTTGCTTACTGATTACGTGATTGCCCAGTCGGAGAATACCGCAGCACTGAAGGGGCAACAGGAAACGCCGGATACGGACATTCTTACCGGTTTGCCGTTTGCGGATACGCAAGGGGAACTGACCGATGCGGAAAAAGCAGCGGAATTTCGCGCGTATTTGCGCTCGCTCAATACCAAAGGCAAGGCAGAAGCGTATGTGCGCATTATGAGTATTCCGCCGCAAGCGCAGGTGGATGCCGCGGTAAAACAAGCGCTGGGCAGTATGAACCGCGCCGCGCGGGAACAGGCCTTAACGCAGGCATTGGTGCAGCAGACCGGTATGGGAACCAAAGCCATTGCGGAATATTTGGCAGATATGGCGGATGAAGAACTGGAAGAATTGTTTTCGCAAGCCATTGCGGAGCGATTTACTGCGCAGTATGCCGCCGGGATTCAGCAACAACTCAGCGGGATGAGTTCTGCCCAACTGGCGGCGGCACTCACAGCGGCGTCGCCTAAATTTACCCAAGCGCAGTGTGCTGCGTACTATGAAGAAGTGCTTGTTTTTTCCGAATCGTCGTATGAGGAAAATTTGCAGAAATTGGGGTACGTAGACCCCGAGGCGCCCGCTACCATCAATCTTTATGCGGCTTCGTTTGAGGATAAAGATGCGATTGAAGAGGCCATTGCGGAGTATAACGACCGTGTGGAGGAACTCTCCCGTATTCGGTATACGGATTATGTGGGGCTGATGATGTCCTCGGTTACCACTATCATTAATGCCATTACGTATGTGTTAATTGCGTTTGTAGCGGTGTCGCTGGTGGTGTCCTCCATTATGATTGGTGTCATTACGCTGATTTCGGTACAGGAGCGCACCAAAGAAATCGGTATTTTGCGCGCCATTGGTGCGTCCAAGCGCAACGTATCGCGTATGTTTAACGCCGAGACAATGATTGTTGGTTTTGCCTCCGGTATCTTGGGGGTAACCTTGACCTATCTGTTGTGCATACCGATTAACCTTATTTTGAATGCGTTGACGGGAATCCCCAACCTGCGTGCCTTTTTACCGGTGGAAGTGGCGGTCATTTTGGTGGGTATCAGTGTGCTGCTCACGCTGTTTGCCGGTATCATTCCTTCGCGCAGTGCTGCCCGCAAAGACCCGGTGGTGGCCTTGCGCACCGAATAACCGTTAAACCATAGTAGGGGTGCGATATGAAAAAGAGCGAGGAATGGGGTCGTCGCTTAGCGGCGGTGGTGTTCCCGGAACGGTGCATTTTCTGTAATGACACAATACCGCCGCTAACATTGAGTTGTGACACTTGCCGCGCCCAGGTACATCCCATTGCGCCGCCGCTGTGCGCCTTTTGCGGGATGAACCGCGAGCATTGTGAGTGCCGCCACCATCGGCATCGATTTGACCGCATTGTCGCACCATTTTATTGCGACAATGAAACGGCGGTGCATCGCGGTATTTTGCGGCTTAAGCGGCATGATGACCCGCTGGCCATTCGCTTTTTTGCGGAGCAAATGGCAGCAGTCGTTCGCCGTGAATACGGGGAAGAATGCCCGGATGCCGTTACTTTTGTGCCGATGACGGCCGCCGATATTCGCGAACGCGAATACAATCAGGGTAAATTGTTGGCCAAAGCGTTGGCTAAGCAGTTACAGTTGCCGTTGCTTTCTGCATTGACAAAGTGTTATGCCACGAAACCGCAAAAGAAGTTGAACGCCGTGCAACGCGCGGGCAATGTGTTGGGTGCGTTCACGGTGAATCCCCAAGTGAACGTTGCGGGCAAAACGTTGTTGCTGGTAGATGATGTGTTTACCACCGGTGCGACCGTCGACGAATGTGCCAAAATGCTGAAACTGTACGGTGCGAGGCGGGTGCTGTGCGCTACCGCCGCCATTCGACGGTTGGAGAAAAATAAAGACCGGTCCGCTGAGGATACCGTGGATGCGCACGCAAGCAATTGATAAATTTTTGAAAAATTCGCAAAAAATTCGTACACAAAACAGAAAAAACCCGCTGTTTAAGCGGGTTTTTTGTGTTTTGGTGGAGCCGAGGGGAATCGAACCCCTGTCCGAAAATCACTTGTCAAGGCTTTCTCCGAGTGCAGCCCGTCTTTTAAGATTCCCCTCACCCGACGCCGGTGGGCAGGCTTCGGGTTACGGTAGTCGCTTCGTCATGACGGGTGGAGCGACATCCGCCCGTTCACGTTCACCGCTTCATGACGCCCCTATCCCGACCGCGGTACTTCGGGTAGGGACGGCAGCCTAATTAGGCCGCGAGAGCAACTTTAGAGTTGTCGTTTATTTTTAAAAATTGCAGATTTTATAGCGGTTCTGCACCGCTACTCGCTTACCAAGACTCACAATCCCCGTCGAAACCTTTGCGGCCCCCTGCAATAAAAGGAGTGCTTGTGCACCTATTAGTATAGGCAAAACGCGCCGGATTGTCAACCCGGCGCGTGCGGAATTTACAAACTGTTCGTTTCTGCCTCGTTCTCGTTCAACACGGTGATACCGTGTGCGGCGAGTAAAGCCGCCGTAACACCGCGACCGGATACCAACCGGCGGGTAAAACTGCCGTCATACACGTTGTGGCACCCGCAGGAAGGGCTGTTTTCTTTGAGAATTGCCACCCCAATACCGTGTTGCTGACACAGCGCCAGCGTTTGCTGTGCACCGCGCTGATACGCCGCG
>JAZRRV010000177.1:0-4461 GCA_045651085.1 Acutalibacteraceae bacterium | reverse complement strand
ATGCGGCGGCTCATCATACGCCCCGCCACCGATACGCATATCGGTTCGGGCAGTTCAATCCCCTGCCCCTCCTCGGGCTGGCCGTGCTGCGCCAAATACTCCGCCTCCGCACGTTCGTACGTGGCGCGAATGTCGGCGGTGTAGTCGGTCACGTCGTACTTGGTGATAACGTACGGGTCCTGCCCCGCTTCGCGCAGGGCGGCCAGTTTGTCGCGGCGTACCTGCAACAATTCGGACAACTGCTCCTCAGTCATTTCCGGCGCGGCGGCGTCGGGGGTACGGTTTTCGCTCATCCTTAGTTCCTCACTCTCAAAAAATCGGGCGGGCAACGTGCGTCACCTCACCCGAAATTGTCGTTTTTACTTGGAAATTTCTTCAATCACCAACACCAGCAAGCCGGCGGGGGTTTCCACTTCCACTTCGTCGCCATTACGATGCCCAATCAGTGCTTTACCAACGGGGGACTCGTCCGAAATGCGACCGCCCAACGGGTCTGCTTCCGTTGAACCGACAATACGGTAAGTGTTCGTCTTCTTCTTGCCCTTGGGACGCACGGTAACCGTGGAACCAATGTGAACCTGCTCAATGCTGAGTTCCGTTTCATCCAACACGCGGACGTTCTTTAACTGATTTTCAATTTCCGCAATGCGCCCTTCAATAATGGCTTGCTCGTTTTTCGCTTCGTCGTACTCGCTGTTTTCCGACAAGTCGCCAAACGACAACGCGACCTTAATTTTTTCCGCAACTTCCTTGCGTTTTACACTTTTTAATTCGTCCAGTTCGGCCTCCAGCCGTTTCAGGCCTTCGTCTGTAATGACCGTTTGTTTCGTCATCGTTCACCACTCCTTTTATTTTGCTCGGTGAGCAACCTAACAGACCTATTATAACCAATCATTTCCCCTCTGTCAAGCACGGTAGCCAAAAATCCGCGGCAAGTAAATAACATTCCGGACGCGTTTTATAGCACAAACAACCGCCCTCCGCAGAGGGCGGTTGTTGCTTGTTGTATTGGTTATCGTATTCTCGCCAGTGCATCCACCACTGAATCGGTAAACGGCTCAGTATACAACGTTGTACCGTTTTCCAGCATTATGTACGCGCAAGTGGTGTATTCTTGGCTAACAAACGAATACAACTGCGCGGTTTTGGAGGTCATTACCACGGTGAAATCAACGTACTCTGTCGTGTAATCCACCAAGGTCATTTTATTATCCGTCGCGGAATATGCCGTCGTTTTCCAAATGCGGGTGGCCGGACTGTCCGTCCCGTGAGCCGCATGGTATTCCAAGGTGAGCTCACCATCCACGTTGTCGGCACGTTTGAGCAGAGAACCGAACTCCGTTACTTTGTGCTCCGTACCGGCGTAGTTTACGTACACCGCACCGTTTTCTTGGTCGATTCGGGCGTATACGCGGTTAAGGAATCTGACGCCCTCTACAACTGTGTCGCTGTTTTTGTAGGCAGACGTTCCCAACGTAGCCGCCGGCAACTGCGCGGTATCAATGGATGTTGTGCTTTCAAACACTGCGTTCAGCGTGGTAGCGCCCTCCGGCATTGTAAAGTAGAATTCGTTTCCTTTGCCTTCGCCGAACTTCTCAATCGTACCATCCGGGAGATAAGCCAACCCGGGCTTGTTCAAAACCGCGCGGGTTTTGGTCTCGCGACCTTCACAGGTGGCAATGGTGGTCTCCGTTTCCAAACTGCCCAAGCGCAGACGATAGTCGCTCGACGGGTTGACCGTTACGTTCACGCGCGTGCCGGGGGCAATGCTTTGCCCGCTGGTAACAGCCACGCCGTTAGCAGTTAATGATACACTGCCGTTTTCCATATCCCCCACTGTGAGTGCATACGTGTCTTGCGGGGCATTTTCCACCTTGGTTATCACCAAATTGTCCAAATACAAAACGTCTTCGCCTGTGCGATTGTTAGTGCCGGCGTTTTGTCCAATGCTGATTCCATAGGTACGCTGCGAGTCATTAATGGGACCGTCATTGGTGCTAAATTCAAAACTGAACGATTGCCATTCCGTTGATACGTTGGAGACATAACAACGACTTCCAAGACACAAGATTGGCTGGGCTCTATTTTTCCACGTCGAATCACTGCGTACCCGTCCGCTCATACGGTAAGTGGTGTTTGCTTCAAAAAATGAAGCTCTCAAATAATTGGAAGAACCTTGCACCTTCGATATTTTCAACACGTGGTTGATTCCATCATTCGAGTCGGTATCCGTGGAGTCTTCGACGATGCTCATTCCGCCATTAAATATATTTGTCCAGTGGCGACCCAGCAAATCTTCGTTCGGCTCGAACTCAAAATCACCGCCGGTCATCAAATTGTGTTTTACCGTAACATTGCACAACACCGTAACGCCGTTGGCATTGGTGGCAGAAACCGTTGCCGTACCCGCTTTGCGCGCATACAATATACCGTCACCGTGCACGGTTACCACCGACGGGTCACTGGTAGTCCAGCTCAACGTGCCCGCATCCTCACCGGCCGGTACACTTACCGTCAGTTTTTCTTGGTCGTTCTCGTACATCGTCACGTCGGTTTGGCTGAGTGCCATCGTATCCGAAACTGTTTCCGGTTCACTCTCCTGCCATATACGGACGTAATCTACTTTCATCGGGTTGTTCTTGCCGGAACCCAAAATCAACACCTGAGAATCCTCATTGATATGTGCCAGTGTATACTGGCCAATGACGCCGGCACCCGGTACCGCCGTAGCATCATCCGCCCAGATTAGGTGCAGTACTTCCTCTCCATCCAAGAAGGTGACAAGACGATTGTGCTCCCACAACCAGCCCATCGTATGCCACTCGCCGTCACCCAAACCGGATTTGGAATAGTTGCTGTTTTGATCTGTTTTTTCTGCGATATCGGTCCAACGGGCGTCGTGGATTGTGATGCTATAATTTCCATCCGGTGAACGGGAAGAAATACCCCAATATTCCATCCAGTCCATTTCTACCCAACGATCATTTTCGCCGGAGATTTCAAACATTTTGCGTTCCGGGAAAGCCCATATCCCAGGGTCTTTCCCGACAGGGTGTCCGCTGGGGTTTACAATTTGGAAACGTATTTCCATATACCCCTTGTTAAAGGTATATCCCGTGCGCGTATCGCAGTCCGCGCTACTCAAAGTCAGGTTGCTTCCCGCTTGGTCAATAATCGTTAAAATACCGTCATCGAGATGATAATCCGCCGTTGTTTTCCACTTTCTGCTGTTGGGAAGGTTCATATACCATTTGTACCCTTCACGGCCACTGACAGCCGTATCGAAAGTGTCAAGGGAATTAAAATCATCGCTAAACGTCAACCGGTCCATACCCGCTCCGATTACCGATGGGGCTGCCCAATCTGAGGGTTCAATTCGGTCATTCGCCACGCGCAAGCCCACTTGATACGTGTTATTTTTCAAGGCCGTATTGTGCGCATCCGTTTCGTAGATGCTCCAGTCGGCATTGACACGCACAGACATCATATGGTCGCCCGCTACAGCGGCCCACGTCTGGCTATCCGTTATCGTTACCGAAGCGCCAACCGCCAAGCCACCTGTGTACGTTAGGGTACGGATTACCGTGCCGTCCATCGCAATATCCAGTTTAACCTCCTGCCCTGCCGGCACCGCGTTTGCACCCAAATTGCTTATGGTGGTGCTAAACTTGAGCGGCGTACCGGGGTTTACCTGACCTGTGCCGTTATCACCGGTCCAAGTTAAGTTGTCTGCCGCCAAATCAACCGGTGTCGTTTTCACCGGGTCGGTCACGGTGACCACGCAAGAGGCGGTTGCACCGCTCGGCGCCTTCGCCGTAATGGTAGCCGTGCCGGCCGCCACCGCAGTGACATAACCGGATTTCACCGTAGCTACGCCGGCATTAGTCGTGGTCCACGTTGTACCGTTCAAATTGCCCTCCGACGGCGTGGCTTGCACTACCAAGGACGTTTTTTCTCCTTTGTACAGTGTGACCTTGTCGGTCAGATCAATGCTCTCCGCTTCGGTTTTTTCGGTATACTCGCGCAGGGTGAAGTTATCCAGCACCACCGGCGCATTCGCGTTCAGTTTAGCGCATTGTACCCGAATTGACGATGAGGAAAGATTAGCTAATGTTGTCCCCACAATCGTCACCGTTTTCCACGTGCCATCGGCAGTGCTACCCAACTCAATGCTGCTACGACCAAAACCGAGATTTTCAACGATCACATTGATTTCGTTGTTCGGCATCGCTAAATAATCAAACGAAAAAGCATATTTAGTAGCTGCTTTTATCCCGGTGATTTTTCGATAATTTCCTTCCTGCCCGGATGCACTAAAAACCAAACCGGAACCGCCACTACGCCCAACATTCTCTTGTACCGAACTGCTGATAGGATCGGTCCAGTAGTCCGTATGGGTGCCCTGTTCAAAATTACCATCGTAAATTAGATTACGACCCAAAGTCGGAGGCCAAGCGGTCT
>JAZRRV010000176.1:0-6619 GCA_045651085.1 Acutalibacteraceae bacterium | reverse complement strand
CGAATATGTATACACAACGTGTCACCTTATGTAATTTGAATTCGCAGTACATACACTCGTCGCTTTCACCGTGGTGTTTGCTGGCGGGGGTGCGTGCGTATGCGAACGACTGTGCCGAGGCGGTGGTGTGCGAGGGCACGGTGAACGAAAGCGAGGATACCCTGCTTGCCCGCCTGCGCCAAACGGAGGCGGACGTGTGGTGTTTTTGTTGTTATATTTGGAACGTTACTACCGTGTTGCGCTTGGCGCAGCGGTTAAAAGAGGAAAATCCCAACTGTACGGTGGTGCTGGGCGGACCGGAAGTGAGTTACCGCGCGGGCGAGCTGCTGGCGCAAACTCCCGCTGTGGATTGCGTGCTGTCCGGTGAGGGCGAACGCCCGCTGGCGTTGTTGCTTCAGGCGTTGGCGGCTGGGGAGCCGCTTGTGGGGTTGCCCGGCGTGTGCGTGCGCACGCGGGATGGCGTACATATTGCCGAACCGTATACGCCAACGGATATACCGCCAAGCCCCTACGTACCGGAGTATTTTGAGGCACTGGGCGGGCGCATTGCGTATTTGGAAACGTCGCGCGGGTGTCCGTTCTCTTGTGCGTTTTGCTTGTCGGGGCGGTGCGGCACGGTGCGGTTTTATCCGGAGGAGCGCGCCCGCGAGGAATTGCTTTTGCTCGCCAACAGTGGCACCAAAACCGTAAAATTGGTGGACCGCACCTTTAACGCCAACCGTGCGCGGGCGTTGCGGTTGTTCCGTTTTATTGCGGAAAATTACGGCACGCGGATTCCCAAGGGCGTGTGTTTTCATTTTGAAATTGCGGGCGACCTGTTGGATGAGGAAACACTGACCGTACTCGCAGAAGCGCCCGTCGGTTTGTTTCAGTTGGAAATTGGGGTGCAGTCGTTCCACGCGCCCACGCTGGCGGCGGTGTGCCGCTCAACGGATACCGAGCGGCTGGTGCGTAACATTCGCCACTTGCTGGCGTGTGATAATGTAACCGTGCATCTGGATTTAATTGCCGGTTTGCCTAAGGAGGATGCGGCAACGTTTTGGGAGAGTGTGCGTACCGCGTATGCGCTGCGCCCGCACCGCTTGCACTTTGGGTTTCTTAAACGGTTGTACGGTTCACCGCTGGAGCAACAACCGTTACGTTACCCCGGTACGTTTGCCGAAACGCCGCCCTACGAGGTGCAACACACACCGTGGCTGGGTGCGGCAGATATAGCGGCTTTACACCGCGCGGAAGCGGCGTTTGACCGCTTGTATAACAGTGGTCGGTTTCGCCGTACGCTGGCGTACGTGACCGATACCGCGGGTTGTGATTTGGCGGTGGCACTGAACGCTTTGGGCGCGGTGTTGCCCGCCGCGCCCTCACAAGATATGCTTACCACGCTTGTGTGGAATACCTTTTGCGCTTTGCCGAATGTACAACCGGAAGCGTTGCGGGAGGCCATGGTGTGCGACCGCCTGGCTACCAACCCCGCCGGCGTACTGCCCGCCGTGCTGGATACGGGGTCGGACGAGCGCCCCCCCTTAAAGCGTTTGGCGGCTACCGATACCCGTTTTCGTCGCCCCGCGGCCACCCGCCGCGGTACGGCGTTGCTGAGTGACGGCACGCTGGTGTATGCGGACCACGGCGCGCCGCACCCCGTAAACGGGGAATATGACCTGCACTTTTTTAACGAGTCGTGCCTTACACGTCCGTACCGCTGGTTGTTGTTCGATTTGGACGGCACCTTAACCGACCCCGCACTCGGCATTACCCGCTCCGTGCAGTTTGCGTTGCGCCGATTTGGCATAGACGAGCCGGACCGTACCCGTCTGTACCGTTTCATCGGCCCACCGCTCATTGATTCGTTTTGCGAGTTTTACGGGTTCACTCCCGAACAATCGCGCGAGGCACTGGCGGCGTATCGGGAATATTACGCCGTAACCGGTTTGTACGAAAACGAGGTATACGCCGGTATTCCCGCCCTGCTGCGCGATTTGCGCCGCGGTGGGTATCGGGTGGTGATGGCTACCTCCAAACCGGAAATGTACGCTTGCCGCTTAATGCAGCATTTTGGCCTAACCGAACACTTTGCTTGCATTGCCGGCGCGGATATGGCGGAAAAGCGGGCAGATAAAGCCGCGGTAATTGCCAGCGCCATAGAGCGCGAGGGTATCAATCCCGCTGAAGCGGTGATGATAGGCGACCGCCGCTTTGACGTGGAGGGCGGCCGCGCGTTGGGTATGCGAACCGTGGGTGTGTTGTACGGTTACGGTGACCGCGCTGAACTTACCGCCGCCGGTGCCGACGTATTGGCAGATACCGTGCACGATTTGCGAAAACTGTTGCTCTGAACATGAATAAAAAACCCGCCGTTTTGAACGGCGGGTTATGTTTTCCACAAAAAACGGTGGAATGTTTTCCACCGCAACGTGCGTTAGGATACGGATTCAATATAACAGATTAGGATACGGATAGGGATACGGATTCCGCTTTGGATTCTGTTTCGGATTCGGATTGGATTCGGATTCGGATTCGGATTCAGGCGGACAATGTGCCGCCGTTTGCTGTCAATTGACCGCAACTTGCTGACAATTGACTTTTCCACATTTGTCCACAAACTTTCCACAACCGTTACGGCGCGGCGTTTTTTTCGGCTTTGCGGCGGTCAAACCGCGCGCGTAAACGGTTATACAGAAACAACCCGCCCAAACTGACGGCACCGGTAACCACAAACAACAACACGGCCGACCAATAATCGTGCCGCTGAATGAGGTTGCCGCCGACGGTGGAGGATACCACCGAGGGGATACGTGCAATGAGCGAGAGAATAAGAAATTCATGCAATTTAATGCGGGTTAAGCCCACAAAGTAGGTAAACAAGTCTTTGGGTGTGCCGGGAATAAAAAACAGCAAAAAGACGGTGCGTTTTAAGCGCTTTTCGCTGTTAATAAAGCGCAAACTGTCAATTTTTTCGCGGCTGATAAACAGTTCCACCACACGCACGCCCCAACGCTTTACCAGCACAAACACCAAGGCAGATGCCAGCCCAACCCCTGCCAAGCAAAGCAGCGTTCCTTCCACCGCACCGAAAGTATAGCCGATGCCGATTTCCACCACCTCGCCGGGGATAAACGACACAATCACTTGCAGTATTTGAATGCCCAGTGCAACCAAACGCCCCGTCCAACCGTAACTTTCCACAAACGCTTTGAATTGAGCGGGGTCGTTACCAAATGCGGCGAAGCGGCGTACCACTGCCACCGTCAGCCAAGTAAATACCGCCGTTACCACCAAAAGCGAGCACACGGCAAATACCCGCCGCGCGCGTACGGAACGCGTTGCCGTTTGGTTGGGTTGGGTCATAGGTACACCTCGCTTTGCAAAATTTGCCTTTATTGTAGCATACACACCCGAAAATTGCAAAAAAAATTCAAAAAAAAGCGAACCGTCTGTAAAAAACCTTGCCGATGAGAGTAAAATCTGTTATACTGAATTTGTATTATGCCCATAGAAGGGAAGAGAATGTATGAAAGTCACGTTATTGACCCATACCCCATGTCCGGAGCATACCATTGCTTCTGCCGCCCGCTTGTGCTATTCGCCCGCGTCGATTGACGATATTCGCGAAGGGCTGACAGAGGAAAAAACCGCCGCGTTTGTGGATATGTTGGCGGAAATCGGGCACGAAAGCCCCATTGAGCACGCATCGTTCACGTTTGGTGTGGAGGGCGTATCCCGCTCGTTGTTGGCGCAACTCACGCGGCATCGCATTGCCTCGTTCAGCGTGCAAAGCCAGCGGTACGTGGCGGAAGCGCATTTTGAGTACGTGGTACCGCCGGAAATTGCCGCCGTTCCCGAAGCGGCCCAGCGGTACCGCTTGGCAATGGCGGAGGACCAAGCGCATTACGAAGCATTAACCGCGTTGCTCAAAGAAAAGCATCAAGCCGCCTTTTTAGCCACGGGAATGACGGAAAAAGCCGCCGCCCGCGCCGCCGAGAAAAAGGCGATTGAGGATGCGCGTTTTGTGTTGCCCAACGCCTGCACCACCAAATTGATTGTGACAATGAACGCCCGCAGTTTAATGAATTTCTTTCACCATCGGTGTTGCAACCGCGCCCAGTGGGAAATACGGGAACTGGCGGACCGTATGTTGGCGGAATGTGTGGCGGTGGCACCGCATTTGTTCAAAAACGCCGGTCCGGCGTGCGTGGCCGGTGGTTGTCCCGAAGGGAAAATGACCTGCGGCGAAGCCGTGGCTATGCGTGAAAAGTACCGTCAAATGAAGGAGGGTCACTAATGGCTCTTGTGGTACTTGACGGGCTGGACGGCAGTGGAAAATCCACCCAACTGGCGCGTCTGGACGCGTATTTTCGCAAAAACCACCCACACTATCGTCAGATTAGTTTTCCCGATTACGACCAACCGTCGTCGGCGTTGGTAAAGCAATATTTAGGCGGCGAATTCGGCGGTTCACCCGACGCGGTAAACGCCTATGCCGCCTCTTCGTTTTACGCGGTGGACCGTTATGCCAGTTACAAAAAGTTTTGGCAGGCGGATTATGAGGCGGGCGCGTTCATTTTGGCGGCGCGCTACACCACCTCCAACGCCATTCACCAAATGGGCAAGTTGCCCCGCGCGGAATGGGATACGTATCTTACGTGGATGGAGGATTACGAGTACAATCTGCTGGGTCTGCCGCGCCCCGACCGTGTGTTGTTTTTGGATATGCCGCTGGATATTTCACAGCGGTTGTTGTTAAGTCGGTACGAAGGTGACGACACCAAGCGGGACATTCACGAGCGGGATAGGCAATATTTGGCCACCTGCCGCGAAAGCGCGTTGTATGCAGCCGAGCGGTTGGGTTGGTCGGTGGTTACCTGCGGCAAAGACGGACAACCGTTGCCGGTGGAGACCATTACCGAAAAATTACTGGAACAACTTTAAGGAGTCGTTTATGTCGTTGGAATTTCGGGAGATAACGTCGGAGGATGCGGCGTGGGCTGTGCCGATGTTGCAAGCCAGCGGGCGTGACTGTTGCGAATATTCATTCACCACCACGTATATGTGGAGTGAGCATTACGGTGTGCGCGTCGCCCGCGCAGGGAATGCCGCGGTATTTGGAAGTGAGCGCTCGGTTTTGCCGCCGGTGGGCGAGGGCTGGGAGGAATTGCTCATACAGTTGCGTACCGAGGCGGTTGCTGCCGGTCGCCCCTTGGTGGTTCACAGTGTGGACGAAACGGTGCTTCGTCGGTTACAAACGTTGTTTCCCGCCCGCGTACACGCGGAGGAGTCGCCCAACGACTTTGATTATTTATATCGCAGTGAAGATTTGGCAAATTTGCCCGGCAAGGCGTATCACAGTAAAAAGAACCACATTGCCGCGTTTTCCCGCAAGCACGATTGGTCGTTTGAACTGCTTTCGCCCGATAACGCGGAGGAAATGATACAGTTATCACTGGCGTGGTGCCGCGAAAAGGGCGGGTGCAGCCACAGCTTGAATGCGGAGCAATGCGCCATTCGCCGCGTGTTGCAAAAACCGGAAGCATTTTCGTTGTCCGGTGGTATGATACGCGTGGAAGGCAAGCCCGTGGCGTTTACCTTGGGTTCGCCCATTAACGAGCGCGTGTTTGACATTCACGTGGAAAAAGCGCTGGCTGATTATGCGGGTGCGTATGCGGTGATTAACCGCGAATACGCCAAAACGCTGACACAGTACGAATTTTTGAACCGCGAAAACGATATGGGGATTGAGGGGCTACGCCGCGCCAAGCAGTCGTACCGCCCCGCTATATTGCTCAAAAAATATCGGTGTGTGATACAATGAGTATGGTTAAGCGTTTTGCCTTTACACAGGATTTACCGGCGTTGCATACTATATGGGCAGCCGCCTTTCCGGACGATACGCCCGCTGAGCGAGACGCGTTTTTGTCACGTGTGCGGTTGTCGGAGGAATGTTTGGTAGCCGTGGTGGACGACACGCCCGTCTCGATGGTGTTTCCGTTGCCGGTCACGGCGGATGCAGGGCGCTTGCAATACATTTACGCCGCCGCTACCTTGCCCGCCTACCGCGGCCGCGGTGTGTTTGGGGATTTGTTAAACACGGCGCTGGATACGGCGCGGGAGCAAGGGTGCATCGGTTCGTTTTTACGGCCGGCGCAACCGTCGCTGGTTGGGTATTACGCGCGCTTTGGCTACCGCCCGTGGGTATACGCCGCGCAAGAGTGCGGGGTTGCCGCGCCGAACGGGGCGGCGGTCACCGAACTGTCACCGGAGGAGTATGCTGCTCGCCGCACCGCGTTATTGCCCGTGGGGGCGGTGGCGTGGGATGCGCACTTTGTCACCTACGCGGCGGCGTGCGGTCACGCGGTAAGTACAGATAACGCTGTGGCACTGTGCTACACGGCGGACGATTGTTTAATTATTAAAGAATGGTTGGGGGAGGGCAACCCCGCCGAACTGTGTACCTCGTTGGGATGTGCGCGGTACGAACGGCGAGTTCCCACCCACTTGCCCATGGCCGAACCGTTGGCGTTGCTGCTGCCGTTTACCACGGCGGCACAAACGGCGGCTCCCTACATTGGTTTGTTTTTGGATTAGGAGGAACGGTATGGTACTGGTATTTTTAGGGCAGGGATTT
>JAZRRV010000175.1:0-2840 GCA_045651085.1 Acutalibacteraceae bacterium | reverse complement strand
TTTGAGTTTCCGATAAAAACAACACCGCACCCTCCGCGTAATCCAACACGGTGGTGGGTTCGGGGTAAATGGGCGGGGGGGATTTGTCCGGCGCGGCGGGGCGAACACCGCCCTGCACGCGCCCGGCATCGCAAAGCAACTGCTCCCGCACCGCCGCGGCACGTTTGCCGGTCAGCGATTCTGCCAGCGCCTCTATGCGAGCGGCCAACTCAGCGGCGGAATCGTACGCGATTTCCGCAGCGGGAGGAATGGAGGCAACCTCCAGTGCGTCGGTACGGCGTTGAGATAACACGTCAAAGCAGGAAAGCGTGTCTACCGTGTCGCCCCATAGCTCGATACGTAAGGGAGAGGCGTGTTGTGCGGGGTACACGTCAATAATGCCGCCACGCACGGCAAACTGACCGGCACCCTCCACCTGAGCGCACCGCTCATAGCCCGCGGCGGCGAGCGCCGCCGGCAGGTCCGGCACCGGCAAAGGGAGACCGGCGGTGATGGTGAGTGTGCGCCGCAGTAACGTGGCGGGGGGGAGGGTGTAACCCAGCACCGCATCAATACCGGCTACCACTACGTCGTAGTCACCGCGCGCCATTTTTGCCAACACGCCCAAACGCATTTGCTCGTATTCCCGGGAGACGGATTCTGCCCGATGCAGCGCCAATTCCCGCGCGGGGAGCAGCAGTGCGTTGGTGCCCAGCGCGGTGAGTTCTTCGCATACGCGGGTGGCTTCTACCTCATCCGCCGTTAAAAACAGGCCGCGTTGGCCCCTGCCGGCACACACGGTGTGTGCCAGCAACACTTTGTGAATATGACCGACACCGGTGAGCATTACCGGTGAGCGGGCGGCGGCTAAGTCGGCCTCGGCGGCAGAAATTGCCGTGAGCGCCGACAGAGCGGATGAAAATACCGACATAGTACCCCCTGTGCTATCTGGATGTGTTATCGGGAAAAGCGATTCATCGCGGTTTGCATATCGTCGTTTACAATGAGTTCTGCCGCTTGAACGGCGTTGTCAATCGCCTCGCGCAACGGCGGATGTTCGTTGGCGGGGAAACGGGAAAGCACCCACGCCGCCAAATCGTAATCGGGGTGGGGCTTTTGCCCCACGCCCACTTTAATGCGGGGGAATTGCTCACTGCCGCACAACGAAAGAATACTGCGCATGCCGCGCTGGCCACCGTCGCTGCCTTTGCGGCGAATGCGGATAGTGCCCACCGGCAGGGTGATATCGTCACACACCACCAAGCACCGCTCCGGTGGCAGTTTGTAAAACGATAACGCTTCGCGCACGGCCTCGCCGCTGTTATTCATCATGGTTTGCGGCAACAGTAACAACACCTTTTTGTCGCCAATAACGCACTCGCCGCACAGCGATTTGAATTTAGCGCGATTCACGCGCGTGTCGGTTCGTGCCGCCAGTGCTTCCACCACCATAAAACCCGCGTTGTGGCGGGTGGCTTCGTATTTTTTGCCGGGGTTGCCCAAGCCGACAATGATAAAATCAACCGCTCCCATTACTGAGCGTTTGCGAAAAAACATAGCACCAACCTCTTTTAATAACAGTATAAACCTATTATGGCAAAAAAAAGAACGCTTTGCAAGGGGAAACGTGCAAATAATTCATTCAACAAGCGGGCGAGCACCATAACACAAAGCACCGCACTGCCAAACGGCGGTGCGGTGCTTTTGGTAAGCAGGGGGTTATTCCTCGTCCGTATCGTTTTCGGGCAAGGTGAGCAGGGCGGGAACGTCGGCGGCGTCCACTTCCTCCACCTTGTTTAACTTGCGGCGAATCATATCGTTGCGGTGTTGTGCATCGTCCAACGCGGTTCCCGCTTCGTCAATTTTCTTTCGTGCCTTAGCCAAAAGGCCTTCAAATTTATCGTACTGCGTTTTAACGGCGCCCAGCACCTTCCACACCTCGGCGGCGCGCTTATCGATTGCCAGCGTGCGAAAACCCATACGCAAGGTGTTAAGAAACGCGGTGATGGTGGTGGGGCCGCACACCATAATGCGATAGCGATTTTGCAGTTCTTCTAGCAAACCGGGACGGCGCAGCACCTCGGCATACAAGCCCTCGGTGGGTAAAAACATAATGGCAAAATCGGTGGTTTTCGGAACGTCAATGTACAAATCGGCAATGGTTTTTGCCTCGTTTTTCAGCACGCGTTCCAGTGCTTTGCCGGCGGATTCTACGCCGTCCTTGTCGGCTTTTTCGGCGGCATCGCACAGGCGAACGTAATCTTCCTGCGGGAACTTGGAGTCAATCGGCAACCACACGAACGAATTGCTGTCCTCCCGCGAGGGGATGCGAATGGCGTATTCCACCAGTTCCCCGTTGTTGCGAATGGAGACGTTGCGGCTGTATTGCTCTTGCGTGAGGGTTTGTTCCAAAATGTTGCCAAGCTGGACCTCCGCCCACGTGCCGCGCGCCTTTACGTTGGTGAGCACGCGTTGCAAGTCCGAAACGCCGCCGGCGAGTTCTTTCATCTCGCCCAGCGATTTGTACACGTTTTGCAACTGCTCACCCACCGCTTGAAAACTGGAATCCAACCGTTTAGTGAGTGTGCTTTGCAATTTCTCGTCCACCGTCTCACGCATTTGGTCGAGTTTTTTCTCGTTACTTTCCTGCAAGCCGCGTACCGCTGCGGTAAGCGCGGCGTTTAATTTTTCTTGATTTTCGCCGGACGCTTTGAGCGTTTCTTTTTGCCCCTCTGCCAAAATACGCGACATTTCCCGCAACGTGTCGTTCAATTCGCGGCGGGTGCTGCGCATCTCTTCCCGCAGGCGGCTTTCCGTCTCCGCAAGGGTCACGGACGTGTTGCCGTTGGGTTTGCGGAATA
>JAZRRV010000174.1:0-4454 GCA_045651085.1 Acutalibacteraceae bacterium | reverse complement strand
CGTTTGCGCAGGACAAGGCCGTGTGTAGTGGCGCGGTGGGCAAGGCCCACGCGGCAAAAATTAAAACGGTGTACCGTTTGGCTGCGCAAAACGGTGCGCCGGTGGTTGGTGTGTTCGATAGCGATGGCGCTCGCTTGAGCGAGGGGCTGGATGCGATGGATGCCATTGCGGATATTTTGGCTGCCGCCAATGAACTTTCCGGTGTTGTACCGCAAATCGCGGTGGTTACGGGCGCGTGTGTGGGTTCGTCGGCACTGATTGCCGCGGCCGCCGATGTGGTGATTGCCGCGGAAGATGCCGATTATTACTTGAACGTTGGCGATGATAATGCTAAACCTGATGTAACTGCCGCCACCGCCGCTGAGGCGCTGGAAAAGGCGCGTCAATTGCTGGGATATCTGCCCCAAAACAACCTGTCGGCGGCACCGGTTTACGAAATGCAAAACGCGGCGTTGGCCGCTTGTACCGGCGCTGCCGAAGCGGCGGCGTTTGTGGCGGATGCGGATTCGCTGTTTCCGTTGTATAAAGATGAAACGGCGGCGCTCGCACGTATTCACGGCGTGGTGTGCGGTATCGTTACTTTGGCGGGGGATACGGTTTCTTGTTGTGCCGCCGCCCGTGCCGCTCGTTTTGTGCGGTTTTGTGATAGTTTTTCTTTGCCGGTACTCACGGTGGTGGATGCTGCCTCGTTTGAATGTTTAACCGGTGCGGCTCGCATTTGCCAGGCGTATGCCGAAGCAACAACTGCTAAAGTCACGTTGCTGACCGGCAAAGCTTACGGCGCGGTGTACATCGCGGTGGCGGGTAAAGCCGCCGGTGCCGATGCGGTGCTGGCTTGGGAAGGGGCGTCGGTCTCGGCATTAGCGCCCGAAACGGCCATTCACATTGTATGGAAAGACCGTTTGGCTGCGATGAATGACCCGAAGGTTGACCGTGCTGCTTTGGCGGAAGAGTACCGCACCACGTGTTGTTCCGCAGAACTGGCGGCGGCACAGGGGGCGCTTACCGATGTGATTGCTCCGGAGCAAACGCGTGATACGGTAGCCGCTTATTTTGAGATGCTTTCCGGCAAGCGCGTAAGCAAACTGCCCAAAAAGCACGCGAACATTCGTCTGTAAATTACACGGTGCCGTCGGGTAACCGCGCGGCACATAAAGATAGAGAAAGGTTGATTTGTTATGAAGCAATTTCACATTACGGTTAACGGGAAAGCGTATGACGTTCAGGTAGAGGAAACCGGCAATTTTGCCGTGGCTCCTGCCCCTGTTGCGGCTCCGGCTCCGGTTGCTGTGCCGGCTCCTGCCGCGCCTGCGGCTCCTGCTGCGCCCGCACCGGCTCCGGTTGCGGAAGCGCCGGCTCCTGCCGCTGCCGCAGCTCCTGCCCCTGCCGCCGATGCCGAAGTGATTAGCGCTCCCATGCCGGGCACCATTGTCAATGTGGCAGTATCGGTTGGCCAGTCGGTGAAGACCGGTGACGTATTGCTGGTATTGGAAGCCATGAAAATGGAAAACGAGATTATGTCGCCCCGCGACGGCGTGATTGCCGGTGTGCACGTAAACAAGGGAGAGAGTGTGGATTCCGGCGCGGCGCTGGTTTCCTTGCAGTAAGACCGACAGGTGCAAACAGAAAGGGTGGATTGGATTGGCTAAAGTCGGGATTACCGAAACCATTTTACGCGATGCTCATCAATCGTTGATTGCAACGCGTATGACTACAGAAGAAATGTTGCCCACTTTGGAGCAACTGGATAGCATTGGTTTTCATTCGTTGGAATGTTGGGGTGGCGCTACGTTTGACTCTTGCCTGCGTTTTTTGGATGAAGACCCGTGGGAGCGCCTGCGCACGTTGCGCAAGCACTTGCCCAATACGAAATTGCAAATGTTGTTCCGTGGCCAAAATATGCTGGGTTACCGCCACTATGCAGACGACGTGGTGGAGTATTTTGTGCAAAAATCGGTGGCTAACGGCATTGATATTATTCGTATTTTTGACGCACTGAACGATGTGCGCAATTTGGAAACCTCCATTAAGGCCGCTAAAAAAGAAAAGGGCGCACACGTACAGGTGGCGGTATCTTACACCACCGGTCCGGCGTACGACGTGGGGTATTTTGTGAACTATGCCAAGCAGTTGGAGGAGGCGGGTGCCGACTCCATCTGCATTAAAGATATGGCGGGCTTGTTGGTGCCTTACGCCACTTACGAATTGGTGAGTGAGATTAAAAAAGCGGTTTCGCTGCCTATTCAGTTGCATTCTCACGCCACGGCGGGTATTGCCGATATGGTGCTGATGAAAGGTATTGAGGCGGGTGCCGATGTGATTGACACGGCGTTGTCGCCGTTGTCGATGGGAACTTCCCACCCCGCGACTGAATCGATGGTGGCCGCGCTGGCGGGTACCGAGTACGACACCGGCTTGGATTTGGTGAAATTGAAAGAGGCAAGCCGTCCGTTCCGCGATTTGCGCGACAAGTATATGAAGAGTGGCTTGCTTAACCCGAAAATGTTGGAAGTGGATACCAATGCGTTAATTTACCAAGTGCCGGGCGGAATGCTCTCCAACTTGGTGAGCCAGTTAAAGCAAGCCGGTCGAGAGGACCAGTTGGAAGAAGTGCTGCGCGAGGTACCGCGTGTCCGCGAGGACGCCGGTTTCCCGCCGTTGGTTACGCCTTCTTCGCAGATTGTGGGAACACAAGCGGTGTTTAACGTTATCGGCGGTGAGCGTTACAAGATGGTCACCAAAGAATTTAAGGCGTTGGTGCGCGGCGAATACGGTGCTACACCGGTGCCGATTGCGCCCGAATTTGTGGAGAAAATCATTGGTGAAGAACAACCCATCACCTGCCGTCCGGCGGACCGTTTGAAGCCGGAACTGGATACCATGCGCGAGGAAATGAAAGAGTGGTACGAACAAGAGGAAGACGTGCTGACCTATGCTCAATTTGGGCAGGTGGCTGTTAAATTCTTTGAAAACCGCCGCAATAAAAAATATCACATTGACGGGCAACACTTGAACGAACAGGAACAAGTGCACCCCGTTTAATTCGAGTTGTATCCGAAAGCTTCTTTTGGGGGCTTTCGGTCATCTTATATTGGCCTTGCCGATGAATAAAGGAGTTGCGTATGATACGGAGTATGACCGGTTACGGTCGGTTTCAGCAAGTGCTGGACGGCTGGGACGTTACGGTGGAAATGAAATCGGTTAACCATCGCTTTTACGAATACAGTTCTCGCTTGCCGCGCACGTGTGGGTTTTTGGACGACAAACTGAAATCGTTTTTCCAACAACACATTGCTCGCGGTAAGGTGGAGGTTTACGTTTCGCTGGATGCCGTGGAAACCGCGGACAGTCGGGTGGAAATCAATTTGCCGTTAGCCACCGCGTATCGCGATGCGTTGCGCGGAATGGCAGAACAGTTGTCGGTGCGGGATGATTGCTCGGTAATGGGACTATCGCGTTTTCCGGATGTGCTGACTGTGCGCAAGAACGAGGCGGACGAAGAGGCCATTTGGCACGTTGTCCGTGAAACCGCGGCGGTAGCGTTGGAGAAGTTCATTGCCATGCGTGAGAAAGAAGGCGAGCGTTTGCGGGATGACGTGTTGTCTCGTCGCGCTTTCTTGCTGGAGCGGGTGGCTTTGGTGGAGGAGCGTGCACCTCAAACCGTGCGTGAGCATATGGACAAGGTGACCGAGCGTATGCGTGAGTTGCTGGGCAATGCCACGGTGGACGAGCAACGGTTGCTCACGGAGGCGGCACTGTTTGCCGATAAAATTGCTACCGCCGAGGAAACGGTGCGGTTGCGCAGCCACTTGGACCAGTTGGAACAGTTGATGAACAGCAGCGAACCCGTGGGGAGAAAACTGGACTTTTTGGTGCAGGAAATTAACCGAGAGACCAACACCATCGGTTCCAAAGCGCAGGATTTGCAGTTGGCGCAGGTGGTTGTGGATATGAAAGCAGAAATTGAAAAAATTCGCGAGCAGATTCAGAACGTGGAATAATTCCGGAAAAAACGGAGGAATTGACAATGAAGCTTATTAACATCGGTTTTGGTAATATGGTAGCCGCCGGTCGTTTGGTGGCGATTGTGAGCCCCGAATCTGCCCCCATCAAGCGCATTATTCAGGACGCCAAGGAGCGTGGCACGCTGATTGATGCCACCTACGGGCGGCGCACCCGCGCGGTGCTGATTACCGATAGTGAACACGTGATTTTGTCGGCAGTACAGCCGGAAACGGTTGCCAACCGCTTGGGCGAGGCCGATGAGGAGGAACCCGGCAATGGCGACTGATATTACACGCGGCTTGCTGATTGTTTTATCCGGTCCGTCCGGTTGCGGCAAGGGTACGGTGGTGGCACGCTTGCTGGCCGAGCGAGACGATACCGTGCTTTCGGTTTCTGTGACCACACGGGCAATGCGCCCCGGTGATGAGGACGGCGTGCAGTACTTTTTC
>JAZRRV010000173.1:0-8767 GCA_045651085.1 Acutalibacteraceae bacterium | reverse complement strand
TAACACCGGAAAGCACCAGAACTGTGTCGACGTTGGATTCAATGCCGGCGATGATATCGGTATCCATCCGGTCACCAATAAAGGCAATTTCCTCACTGTGGCAGTTAATTTTCTTGAGTCCGTGACGCAACATCAGCGGGTTGGGTTTGCCCACAAAATAGGCCTTTTTATTGGTAGCAATTTCAATGGGCGCAATCAGTGCGCCGGTAGCAGGCATAACACCCCGCTCTGTAGGGCCGATAATATCCGGATTGGTACCGATAAGTTTGGCGCCTTTATTTACCAATTCAATGGCCTTTTCAATTTTTTCAAAATTATAGGTGCGGGTTTCACCAACCACCACGTAATCGGGGTTAACATCATTCATATAAATCTTTTGGTCGTACAACGCTTTGGTCAGTGCCGCTTCGCCGATAACGTACGCCGTACAACCCGCCTTTTGCGAGTGCAAAAATTCCGCAGTAGCCATAGCGCTGGTATAAAAATGGTCGGCAGAAACGGTGAGCCCCATCCGCTCCAATTTCATACTCAGTTCGTGCGGTGTTTTTTCGGGGCTGTTGGTTAAAAAAACAAAGCGTTTGTTATTGTGAATCATCCAGTTCACAAAATCGGCAACGCCGTCTAACAGTTTGTTGCCGTGATATATGACGCCGTCCATATCACAAATAAAGCCGGTTTTTCTCAAAATCTCATTCAAACCAAACGCCTCCATTCCAATCAACATATTTATTGTAAAGCAATTTTTGCCATAAGTCAATAAACGAAAGGAAATCACAATTGACTTTTTTGCCTGCAAGAAAAATAATAGGGAAAAGGTCTCTCCGGCAGGTGAGAGTTTTTTTATGGTTTATGTATAATCCAATCGGGGTATACTGAAAGTATCAAACAAAAAAGGAGTGCGACCAATGGTAGAGCAAGATACCATAAAGTTATTGCGCGAATGTGATGCCGGGGTAAAAATGGGCGTATCGTCGATTGACGATGTGCGCGATTACGTGCAGTCGGACAAGTTTAAGCAATTGCTGATAACCTGTAAAAAGGAACACGAAAAATTAAACGATGAAATCCAAGAGTTATTGAAAGAATACCGTGACGATGGTAAAGACCCCAATCCCATTGCCAAAAGTATGTCGTGGATGAAAACGAATATGAAGTTGGTAATGGATGAATCCGACAAAACCATCGCCGATTTAATGACAGACGGCTGCAATATGGGTGTGAAATCACTTAATCGGTATTTGAATCAATACAAAGCGGCTGATGAAGTTTCAAAAGACATTGCCAAGCGTTTGATTAATTTGGAAGAGCAACTGGCCATTGATATTCGTGAGTATCTATAATGAACAACCCCGCCTGCACAACACGGCAGGCCGGGTTGTTATGTTGGTATGTTATTCGGTTTCGTCCTCGTCGTCCAGTACAGCCACGGCGTTGAGCGTAACGATTCGAGCGCCGCTATCGTTCGTGCCGGTTTCAAACGTCATTTGCCCGCCGCAAATGGAGCAAGCAGGACGTACGGTTTCCTCCACTGCGCGAATGGGGAGCGGCAACCCACGTTGGCTGGCAATGCAGGCGCGCTGATGACCGGACAATACTTCGCCGTGACCACATTCGCACAATGCCACCGAAACCGGGCGCATCTGTTCTTTTTTCGTACACATGGCCTTGTACATTTTGGGGCAATACAACAAATCGTTTGTGGCAATTTTGCCTGTGGAACAGGTGAAATCATCCACTACGTTTAACGAGCATTTTCCTGTTTTTAGAAAATAACACGTATTCTTGTTCAAGTTAATGGTAACGTCTACCGTACCTTTTGGTGCGCTCATTCACATTCACCTCAAGACAAATATTAATTACAGTATAACACAATCTTTATCACATGGCTAGAGTTTTTTGAAAATTTTCCTTGCAATAAATTAACGGACGGTGTGGAACAGTAATAGCGAGACTTTTTGAAAACGAGGCAATGGGTATGAAACGATATATTAAAATCGCGTGTATTCCGCTGGCGCTATTGTGCATCGCCGTTATGGGTGCCGTAGGGTATTGGGAATATTGTTTACCGGACAGTTATTGCGTGGAACACGGGCAAGCACTCACCGTGAACAAAACAATTACCGTAACGCCGTTTGAAATTGAGGAAAACGGATATCGGGCTGCCGGTGCGCAGGTGGGTGGCTCTTACAACGCTACGTTGCGCTGGTTGGGTGTGTTCCCAATAAAAGAAGTCAGCGTGACGGTAGTGGACCAAACGGTGGTGGTGTTGGGCGGTATTCCGTTTGGCGTTAAATTATATACCGACGGCGTTTTGGTTGTGTCCTTATCGTCTGTAGATGGTGTAACCGGTTTGGCAAGTCCGGCACGTGCGGCAGGGTTAAAGGTAGGCGATTTAATTCTTTCGATTAACGGACAAGAGGTATACACAAACGAGGAAGTAGCAGTGTTAGTACAAAAATCGGCGGGAAAACCAATGGATTTTTGTATTCGGCGCGACGGAGTGGAATCCACCCTAACGTTCAGCGCGGTGAAATCACGCACTGAGGGCCAATACAAAGCGGGGATATGGGTTCGTGACAGTTCTGCCGGTATTGGAACGCTGACGTTTTATGACCCGACAACCAACGTGTTGGCGGGGTTGGGACACGCGGTATGTGATGTGGATACCGGTGACATTATTCCCATTGCTTCCGGTGAAATTGTACCGGCACGCATTTACGGTGTTACCAAAAGCGAGACCGGCTCTCCCGGTGAACTGCGCGGCGGCTTTGAACGAGGCAGTTACGGGCCATTGATTGTCAACGGTATCTCCGGTGTGTATGCTTTATGTCGTGCCGACAGTATGGTGGGGGATACGCGAGAAATTTTGCTGAAACAGGAAATAAAAACCGGAGATGCCCAAATTTATACTACCGTCGCCGGCACACAACCGGAATGGTACGACATTCGCATTACTCAGATTCGCCACCACGATGAAAACGCCACGCGTAATATGGTGATTGAAATTACCGATGAACGCTTGCTCAAAAAGACCGGCGGTATTGTGCAGGGAATGAGCGGCAGCCCCATTGTGCAAAACGGGAAATTGGTGGGTGCGGTTACTCACGTGTTGATTAACGACCCCAGCAAGGGATACGCCATCTTTGCGGAAAATATGCTGGAAACGGCAAAAAAAGTAGCACAACAACAGCTGAAAGGTGCCTCTTAGACTTTACAAGCGCCAATTCTCAAAACAAACAACGGAATAGGCAAACTTTTGGATAACGTCTTATAAAATCCGACACGAAAGATATTGCCTAACCGATAAATTAACACTCAAATCCGCCATTTCATCAGTTTTGAACGGTGTTTTGCCAGTATTTTTAGAAATATTCAAAAAATTTTTTCCAAACACTTGCAAAATTTACCAATATATGGTAATCTATAACTGCCGGCAAACAAAAACGGGAGGAAATGATGACTTGGAGAACACAATCAAAGTGCTGTTAGCGGATAACAGTGAATCGTTCGGGGAGTCGTGTGCCAGTCGTATGCGTGCACACGGGTTGGAAGTCAACACGGTAGAAAAAGATGGAAAGCGCGTGGTGGAAGCCATTGCGCAAATGCGACCCAATGTGGTGATTTTGGATTTCTTTTTACCGCATTTGGATGCGATTGGTGTAATGAACAACGTAAAGTTACTGAAACCGACGGTAGCACCGTTATTTATGGTGATGTCCGGTTTTGATAATGACAATTTAGAACGTGAGGTAATGCAAGCGGGCGCGGCGTACTATTTCTTAAAGCCGTTCGATGCCGATGAAATGGCAAATCGCATTGTCTCATTAACGGCGTCTATTGGTAAAGTGCAGCCGTTACACCGTCACCGTATTCGAGAAAATACATCCTCTTTGGAAATGCGCGTTACGGAGATTATTCACCAAATCGGTGTCCCGGCACACATTAAAGGATACCAATACTTGCGCGATTCCATTTTAATGGCGATTGAGGACGATGAGATTATTAACGCCGTTACCAAACGATTGTATCCCACCGTGGCGAAAAAACACGGTACAACGTCTTCGCGCGTTGAACGCGCTATTCGACATGCCATTGAGGTGGCGTGGGACCGCGGCGATGTTGATGTTTTGAATTCTTATTTTGGCTATACCATTCACAACGGTCGTGGCAAGCCGACCAATTCTGAGTTTATTGCTATGATTTCGGATAAATTCCGCTTGCAGTTGAAAATTTCCTGATGCCTGTACATCAAATATATAACGTTAGTAAGTAATAACCGCCCGACTTAACTGTCGAGCGGGTTTTTCTTACCGGTTTTGGAAAGACTCACTTGCGATAACGGATTACTTTCGGCTGCACGTTCCAACTGTTCGTTGGATAGATGGGTGTAAATTTCAGTTGTTCCCAAGTTTTCGTGGCCTAAAATATTTTGTAATACGCGCAAATCCACGTTTCCTTGCTGATACATCAGCGTAGCGGCGGTGTGGCGTAACTTGTGGACGGTCATTGTCTCAGCGCCGCTGACTTGTTTCAAATAATTCTTAATGACGTAATGAACGCCCTGTAAACTGATGCGACGTTTTAGGTGACTGAGAAATAACGCTTTTTTATCTTGAACGCCGTCCACCGGACGCACCTTCAAATATTGTTCAATGGCGTGTTGACAAGCCGTGTTCAGGTATATCATCCGCTCTTTATTGCCTTTTCCGCGCACGCGCAAGGTGTGGTCGGAAAACGCAATATCGTCCGTGTTGATATTTACGAGTTCCGCACGGCGCAAACCGCAGTTTAAGAACAGCACAATCATACAATAATCGCGCTCGGCAAAATCGCCGGAAACCGCGCGTAGGAGCTCTGTGGCTTGGTCGAGGGTAAGGTAACGAGGCAACGATTTCTTTTGTTTCGGGGTATCCAAGTTCCGCACCGGATTGGTTTCCAAAGCGTGTGTATAATCGGTAAGATACTTAAAAAACATTCGCAGGGAACTGGTTTTACGAGCGCGTGTTTTGTTACTGTTGCCGCGCTCGCCGCGCAAATAATTCATATACTCATATACGTCGTTGAGCGTGATTGATGCGAGAAAGGGAATATCCACATCGCGAATATCGATTTCATCCTCCGGCAGGGTAGGGGGTACCAGTCCCCGCAACTGCTTTACGTACCGTAAAAAGGTTCGAATATCAATAAAATATTCGTTTACCGTGTTGGCGGAACGCCCGCGAATGGTTTCGGTATAACCAAGATATTCCTTAAGCACTGCCGGACATTGCGCTAAATATTCCGTTTTCATATCAAGCACCTCCTCTGTGAAACAAGTTTCACAACTGATTGTTTTCCGCAAGTTGCGGGGAATACATTATAAAATAGTTTTTCAAAGCCCGTGCTTCACCACTAAGCATCGTAGATGGGCGACTTTTTTTGCTTTGTAAAACGTGTAGAGCCGTTAAAGCAATATAGCCAACCGAAATGACAATCTCTGTACAGCAAGCCGTAAAATCCCATCCAATAGAAAAGTTTGAAACGATGTCGGCTCTGCGCGAAAAATTTCCATTGGCTGAGAAACCGCGCTGATTTTGAAAAACAATAGGAATTATGCAAGTATACAATTGTTTAATCAATATAAGTCGCAGTAACGCACCAATAACGATACAAAATTGTAATGCAAAATAATGAATACTACAATGACAATCCTTTAACTAGTAAGAATCATCTTATAAGAATGGCCTATGCGGCGGAACCAGCTGTAATTGCGAGGATAACAGCTATACGCCCCTTTCCCGAACTATACAAAATATTCATTTTGTATAGTTATGTGGGGTGGTGACGAAGTGATTTTATGCCCCTACCTATCGGCTGTTCGGAGTCTGCGAGGTAAAAAAGGATTTAACATAATTGGTAAATGCGGCAATAAACACAATGCCAACCGACAGTGCTGTTGCCAAACCCAGCGTGTGTAATGCTTTTTCTAAAAAATTCTGTGTCTCACCGCGCAACGCGTACACAATGGAATAATACAGTGCGCTGCCGGGCAATAACGGAATTAATGACATAATGCAAAAAGTAATGGCGGGTGTTTTAAGTGCGTAGGCAAAAATTTCGGAATAAACTGCCATGATAAGCGAAACAATTAAATAACATAAAATATCATTGGGCAACACACGGTTCAGCAATAAATATAACACCCACGCTACCATAGCACCAAGCGAGGAAAATAGCACCCTCTTCCCTCGCATATTGAATAACACACAAAAGCCAAGCGTACCGCAAAACGAGGCCGCGATTTGGATAATTTCATTGACCGTAAACATTACCACGCCCCTCCCCACAGCAATGTTGGCAAAGCGATGCCTATGACAATAGCCAGTGTGAAGAGCAGTGCCTCAATCGCGCGTAAAATGCCGGAAATGACATCCCCGCAAAATAAATCGCGCATGGCATTGGTTAACCCAATGCCGGGAATCATCGTCATAATATTGCTGATGAGAACATAATCCGGCTTGGTAATAAATCCAATATGGATGGCGAGCAACGCCAACCCCGATGCAATACAACTGCACAAAAACCGAACAAGAATAGCGTTGACACGCCCTTTTTCCAACAAGACAGAGGAACCGCCGATACACAGACCTACCGCAAATGAAGTGAGAATCTCTTTATAATCGCGGCTACCGAAAAACAGGCAAAACACCAATGGAATAATGCCGTAAAATAAAACGTTTAACCATAACGGATAGTCGCGTATAGCTTGAATAGTGGAAAGGTGCTTACAAACATCCTCCGTTTCCGGTGTGGTAGCGGTCATCCAACGCACCAGGGCGTTATATTGATGCAGTTTTTCCATATGAATACCGGTTCGGTCAATGCGGCGGGTTTGGGTAATGACCGCACCGCTTTCATCCTCGACTGACACAATGATATTCGACGTAGTGGCATATACGTCCGCGCGTACCGCACCGTAAGCACGGCAAATGCGAGTAACGCTTTCCTCAACGCGACTGATTTCCGCGCCTACTTCGGTCATTTGCTGGGCAATTTCCATTACCCTATGCAGTAATTCGCGATTCAGTTTCATAACGCTGACGGCACTTCCTTATATCGCGTTTTATGTAAGTAAAACGTCGGTGGTGAGCATAAGGCAAAAACCAACTAACAGTGCGTAGGTTGCCCCCCGTTCACTGCCGTGAGCGTGCGTTTCGGGAATCATTTCGTCGCTTATAACATACAACATCGTACCGCCGGCAAATGCCAAGGCGAACGGCAATATGGCGGATGCCAGATGAACGGCAAAATACCCTATCAGCGTACCTACAACCTCTACCAAACCGGTAACAAGAGCGCAGATAAACGTTTTAAGCGGTGACACGCCCGCGGAAAGCATTGGCGCGATAATGACCATACCCTCTGGTACGTTTTGTAAGGCGATTCCGCCGGCAATAAGTAACGCTTGTGATGTGTCACCCGAACCGAAACCAACGCCGGCGGCAATCCCTTCCGGTAGGTTATGAATGGCAATCGCCGTTACAAATAATAGGATTTTATTCAAATTTTCATTGTTATGCGGTTCGCCATCCGTTCCGACCAGTTTGTGCAGATGCGGTACCAGTTTATCCATCAGGTTTAAGCACAAAGCGCCCGCAAAGATACCTGCCAGTGTAATAAGCACTCCGAATTTGCCGCCGTAATCCAACGAAGGCAAAATCAGCCCGATAATTGCCGCAGCCAACATAACCCCCGCCGCAAAGGATAAAACAATGTCCGAAAAGCGGTGAGAAATGCGCTTAAAAGCAAATCCGATGATTGAGCCGATAACAGTGGAGGCACCAATACCAAATGCCGTGAGTAACACTGCGTTCATAGTGCAACTACCTCTCTACCCTACCGAATTTCTTCAAAATCGGCGGCGCCGTGTTTGCACAAAGGACAAATGAAATCGTCCGGTAGCGTATCCCCTTCGTAAACATATCCGCAAATTTTACACACAAACCCTTTTTTACCTTCGGTTTTCGGTTTTGGCTTTACGTTGTTTTGGTAATAGGTGTAAGTCATGGTTTCGCGGTCGGAAATCACACGTGCCTCCGTAATGGAGCAAATGAACATACCGTGCGTGTCAAGGTCTACATACTGCTCCACTTTAAGTGACATAAAAGAGTTGATATACCGCGGCAAAAACACCAATCCGTTATCGGAACGAAGCGGTTCACAGTCGGCAAATTTGTCCACGTTGCGACCACTGACAAACCCGAATTTTTCAAATACCGAAAACGGTGCATCCGTTGACAGACAATTGATATTCATTTTACCGGTTTGTTTGATAATGTGATGCGAATAATTTTCCTTGTTAATGGTCACCGCCAAACGATTCGGCGTGTTAGTGACCTGCGTAACGGTATTGACAATTAAGCCGTTATCCTTTTTGCCGTCGTTGGAAGTAACCACGTACAACCCATAACCAATGTTAAAAAGTGCGGTTAAATCGTTTTTATTAGCCGTGGAATCTTGGTGCGCGAGATACTCTTTGCACAATTCATCCGCCAACGCGGTTATTTGTGCCACACTGTCATCATTTAGAGCAGAGAATAGTTTAACCGTGGTGTCGGCATAGGTGAGATTTTTGCATTTTTCCAGCATCTCTCGCATGACTTTTGCCGCCATAGGCGCCCAACTGCCGTTTTCTACAAAGGCAACCGTTCGGTTACTGAAATTGCGCTCGGTTAAGTGGTTAATAAATTCCCGCATAAAGGGGAACACATCGGCGTTATAGGTGGTG
>JAZRRV010000172.1:0-4791 GCA_045651085.1 Acutalibacteraceae bacterium | reverse complement strand
TGCTTGGGAACACCCATACGGGTGGAATTACCCGCCGCCACAATAACTGCGGCAACGCGCGGGCGATGTTGTGGATGATGCATAGCCATCTCTCCTTACTTACTCGGTACGCAACCGCGCCGCCAAAGCGGGGTCGGGCGTAACATACACGGTGCGGTTGTTTTCGTAAATCACCATACCGGGTTTGGCACCCGCCGGCTTTTTTACGTGCCGAATACGGGTATAATCCACCGGCACCTGAGACGATGCCGCCGCGCGGGAATGTGTTGCCGCCAAAACGGCCGCCTGCCGCAGCGTGGTTTCGGGCGGTTCCACCCCCTCGGTTAGCACCACCGTGTGCGAACCGGGAATATTTTTGGTATGGAACCACCAATCGCTCCCCTTGGCGGTACGGGTGGTCAACCGGTCATTTTGCACGTTGTTGCGCCCCACCAAAATGGTAAAACCATCGTCCGAGCAAAACGAGAGCGGACGGGTGGGCTGTGCCGTGCGCCGCTTGTCTTTTTGGGCACGCAAATACCCGCTTTGTTCCAATTCTTGCCGCAATTCTTCCAATTCGCGACTATCCGCCGCGCGTGACAAAGCATCTGCCACCGATTCCAAATACACAAGTTCTGCCTCGCCCCGCGCAATTTGCTCTTGCAATACCTCTTCGGCAATTTTGGCTTTGCGGTACTCTTTATAATATTTTTGGGCGTTACGCGCCGCCGACAACGAAGCATCCAGCGGCACCGTTAGCGGTGCACACGCTTCGTCGTAATAATTCACCAACTCGGCAGAGGATGCCCCTTTGGGAATGGTATGCAGGTTGGCGTTGATAAGGTCGGCGTACAACCGCTTGCGGTCACGCTCACCGGATTCGGCCAGTTCGCGCCGCTGATTTTGCAGTTTACGGTTTAACCGCTCGGTCACGGTGGTTAACGTCCGCGTAATATCGTGTGCACAACGGCGCATCCGTTCCGCGGCATCCTTTTCGGCATAAAATTCATCCAACAAGGCAGAAAAACTCGCCGCTTCGCGCCCCGTAGCGTCCAACCCATATTGCGTAATGGGTAAAAAGCTGAATTCCAACGGCGTACCGTCGGTACGGTACAAAATATACGGTACGCGATGCCCCTGAGGCAACAACACATCCCGCACCCGATTGAACGCCTGTGTGAACCGCATTTGCCGCTCCTCACTTGGCAATGCCTCTGCTTGCACGCCGCGGCAGACCATGGCTGCAATTTCGCGGCAAATAAGAGGGGAAAAACCCTGCACGCGTGCCTGCAACGCCTTATCAATCGCTCCGTCGCTTTGCATTACCGCCTCGCTCAACCGCTCAGCCGCGCAGTCCAGCGCATCCAAGCGGGAAGCATCCGCGGGCGGCGGGAAATACGGCAATCCCGGTAACACCGGCCGCACCGATGACATCGACAAATCCACCCGCTTAACCGCATCCACAATGCGGTTATCTTCTCCCACCAAAATGAGGTTGCTGTGCCGCCCCATCAGTTCTGCCGCCAGCGTGAGCCGAACAGGGTCCCCCAATTCGTTAAGTGTATCAAAATCAAAATATAAGACGCGTTCCAACCCCGGTTGGCGAATGTCCACCAATCGCGCACCCGTCAACCGTTTGCGCAACAACATACAAAACGGCGGCGGGGTAGCGGGGTTTTCCAACGTCACCGCAGTAATATGAGCGCGCGGCGAATTTACCCGCGCGGAAAGATACAGTTTTTCCGTACCGTTCCGCCCACGCATTGCCAGCACCAATTCCTCGCGCGAGGGTTGGTGGATTTTATCCACGCGCGAATCGCACAAAACCGTGAACAATTCGTCCCGCAGACAATGCAAAAACGCGCCGTCAAGTGCCATTGTGCTCGTCCTTTACTATGGTTTCATACGGTGCTGCACCGCGGTGTAACACCACACGCAATGTGGAAAACGCGGCGCTCAACCACGCCGCCACTTGTTCGGTAACAACAACCTCGGTAGCGTAATGGCCGCCGTCTATCAGCGTTTTGGCAGGCGGCACGCACAACCACTCGTGGTGTTTTACCTCACCCGTCACCGCCGCATCGGCCTCCGTCAACAAGTTAATCACCAAATCGGCACCGCCGCCACCGCACAAGGCGACCGTGCTCACATTATCCGTTCCGGCACGCACACGCACCGCCGTGTTTAACGCTACCGCCACCTGCTCGGCAAATGCTGCCGCTGAAAGCGGCTGTGCCAATTTGCCCACGCGGCTCATACCGTCGGGCGCGGTGCGCACGTGTGTGAGGCCCAAGCGTTCGGCCAAGCAATCGTTCACGCCACCCACGGCTTTATCCAAATTGGTATGTACACACAACGCCGTAATGCCGTGTTGCGCCAACCGATACGGCACACTGCCCGCCGCGAGCGTACGCAACGGTTCAAAAATAACGGGATGGTGGCTGATAATCAGCCGCGCGTGTTCGCGCAGGGCGGTATCCACCACCTCGTCCGTAATGTCCAGCGCTACCACAACGCAGTCGGTCTCACCGGTCATATCCCCCACCAGCAACCCGCTGTTGTCCCACTCCTCGGCGGTCTCAAAGGGTGCTTTGGTTTGCAAAAACGCATAAATATCGGCTATGTTCATCGTGTTTCCTCCCACGGTTTCCATGCTCCGCGGCGGTAACGGCGTACCGCTTGCAAACAGGCCGCCCCGTGCGCAGTCGGATGTGCCTGTTGTTCTCGCAGCAGCCGCATTTCCACCACCTGTAAGTACCCATCACCCGCCGGCAACGGCACCCGCCCTACGTAACACAGCGGCTCCGTTGCCTCGGTCACCGCGCCCGTATATTGCACGCACAACACGGTGTACCAATGCCGAGCGCAACGCGTGACGCGTTCTTCCAGCAGCGTAAACCCCTCGGCAAACAGGTAAGCACGCAACTTTTCCGCACGGGTCATCGGTTGTAAAACCAAACGATACCGTGGGTTCTTTACCCACGGTGCCTCAGCCAAAATAGCGGCAATGGTCTCGCCTCCCATGCCGGCTATGACAATGTCATCCACCTCGCCCGGCTGCACGGTGTGCAACCCGTCCCCCAAACGAACTGCAATGGCATTCTCCAACCCCGCCTGTGCAACGTGCAGGCGAGCGTTTTCCGTCGGTCCGTGCCGTACATCCGAAGCAATGGCCGAGGGGCAACGCCCCTCGCTCACCAACGCCACCGGTAGGTAGGCGTGGTCCGTACCGATATCCGCCACTCGGCTGCCTTGCCGCACCAAATCGGCGGCCAATCGCAAACGCGAATCCAATAACATACCGTCACCTATAAACACACGCGGCTCGCATTACGAGCCTCTTGCCGTATTCTTTACTTGCTCAAATGAGCGTTGATTTTGGCAACCAACTCATCCGCATTCACGCCGTGAACGGCGCACGCCTGCTCCAGCGTTTCACCACGGGCGGAGGGGCAACCGAGGCAGTGCATCCCCATCTCCAAAAAATAGGGCGCCGTGCTGCGGTCCATATCCAGAATATCACCAATCAGCATATCTTTCGTAATCGTCATAATTCGTCTTCCTTTCCTATTCATAACTAATGATAGTATACCATAGTTTTTCCCATTTGCAAACATTAATTCATATTTCCCGTCTGTTGCATTACAACCGCTAACGCCACCAACGGTGCCGTTTCGCAACGCAAAATACGCGGGCCAAGCGTGGCAACCGCCGCACCGACGGCGCGCAAACGCTCAATTTCTTCCGTTTCAAAGCCGCCTTCCGGTCCAATCACCAACGATATCTGCCGCGTATCCTCGCTTACCAACGAGGCGAGCGGCACGCCGCCGCCCTCGTAAAACACCACGGCATTCTCGTGCGAGAGCGCCTCCAACGCTTGCGAAAACGCTAATGGCGTTGCCACTTCCGGCACCAGCCCCCGCCCGCTCTGTTCTGCGGCAGAAGCAGCAATTTTTTGCCACCGCGCCTGTTTTTTGGCACCCTCCGCCGCGTTTAACCGCACCACACTGCGCGCCATACTCACCGGCACCACGCGCACGGCACCGATTTCCACACATTTTTGCACAATAAAATCCATTTTTTCGCTTTTGGGCAATCCTTGATACACCGTTACCGCCACATGGGGTTCACTGCATGTGGGCGTGCGTTCCAAAACCGCGGCGTGTACCTCGTTTTCCGCCACCGCAACCAAGCGACAGCGGTAATCGGTGCCCGCGCCGTCGCACACGGTCAGTTCCTCCCCCACACGCATACGCAACACCCGCGCAATATGGTGTGCTTCCTGCCCAGTCAACACCACCGTATCGCCCTCAAAAGGGGCTACAAAAAAACGCGACATCACATTAATCCTTTCCGCACACAAAGCAGCACCAGCCGCCGTGTGTTATCCGCTGACGAATCACAAACCCGCAAGCAACCAAGCCGGCTTCCACCTCGGCACCGCGTTCCTCAATAATACCGGAAACAATGTACACCCCGTCCGGCCGCAAAAACGACGGAATGGATGGCGATAACTTCAAAATCGCATCCGCCACAATGTTCGCCAATACCAGATGGTATTGCCCCGTAATGCGCTCCACCAAATCGCCCTGTACCATACGGTAGCGCGGCGCTTCAAAACCGTTGATTTTGCCGTTTTCCACCGCCATTTTTACCGCGAGCGCGTCAATATCCACACCCACCGCCGAGCGTGCACCCAGCAACAACCACGCTACCGATAAAATACCGCTGCCGCAACCGACGTCCAGCACGTCCGTATCCGGTGTAACGTAGGTTTCCACCGCCTCCAGTACCATGCGGGTGGTGTCGTGC
>JAZRRV010000171.1:0-3474 GCA_045651085.1 Acutalibacteraceae bacterium | reverse complement strand
CAGCATCTTAGCCACGTGCGGTGGCATATTGTGGGCGACGGCAAGCAACTGGACCACTGCAAACAATTGGCGGAACAGTTGCAAGCGCCTGTCATATTTCACGGCAGGCGGCCGGTTGCCCAAATGCCCCGTTACTACGCGATGGCGGATGCTATGTTGGTGACAATGCGGAAAGACGCGGCGTTAAGTTTAACACTGCCCGGAAAAGTGCAAACCTATATGGCGGCGGGTAAGCCCGTTTTGGGTGCTATTGACGGCGAAACGCAACAAGTGGTGGATGAAGCGGCGTGCGGGTATGTCGTTGGTGCAGAAGATAGCACGGCATTGGCAGAAATCGCACAAAAGTTTGCCTCGCTTAGCCGTGAGGAACGCAAAAAAATGCAAGCATCGTCCCGTGCTTATTACGATGAACATTACACAGCACAACGCTTTTTTGACGACTTGTGTGATGAATTGAGTTAACGATGTGAAAATAAAAACGAACGAAGGTGAACCGATGAAATTGCTGATAACCGGTGCCCGGGGTTTTGTGGGAAAAAATTTGGTGGCCAGTCTTGCGTGTGTGCGCGACGGCAAGGATAGAGTACATACCGTTCGCGGATTGCGTGAACCGGCAGACTTGGAAATTTGTGCGTATGACATTCACAGCACGGCAGAGGAACTGGATGCCGCGTGTCGCGATTGCGATTTCGTGTTCCATTTGGCGGGTGTTAATCGCCCTCAGAACAATGCCGAATTTATGGAGGGGAACTTCGGCTTTACCTCCACGTTGTTAGATACGTTAAAACGGCACGGTAACCACTGTCCGGTTATGATTTCCTCCTCGGTGCAGGCAACCTGTATCGGCCGGTACGACAACGATTACGGCCGCAGCAAGCGCGCGGGCGAGGAGGCCGTGTTTGCTTACGGCGAGGAAACCGGTGCAAACGTATTGGTTTACCGTTTTCCGAACGTGTTTGGCAAGTGGTGCCGCCCGAATTATAACAGTGCGGTAGCTACGTTTTGCCATAACATTGCCCACGATTTGCCGATTACGGTGAACGACCGAAGCACTACATTGGAATTATTGTATATTGACGATATGCTGGAGGAATTGTTTTGCGCCTTAAACGGCGAAGAACACCGTTGCGAGTATGACGGCTTGACTCCGGTATCCACGGCAGCGGGGCGGTACTGCTATGTCCCCACCACCCATCGTGTTACGTTGGGGGAGATTGAGGATTTGCTAATCTCGTTTAAGAATCAGCCCCAATCTTTGGTGTTGCCGTCCATTCCCGCGGGCAGTTTCGCCAAAAAGCTGTATACGACGTATTTGTCTTATTTACCGGCGGAGAAAGTTGCGGTGCCGCTGAAAATGAACGAGGACGCGCGTGGCAGTTTTACGGAACTTCTGAAAACTATAAACCACGGACAAATATCCGTAAACATTTCCAAACCGGGCATCACCAAAGGGCATCACTGGCACCACAGTAAGTGGGAGTTCTTTGTGGTGGTAAGCGGTCACGGGCTGATTCAGCAACGTGAAATCGGTTCCGATACGGTGCTGGAGTTTGAGGTATCGGGCGAGCAAATTCAAGCGATACATATTTTGCCGGGCTATACCCACAACATCATCAATTTGTCGCAAACACAGGATTTGGTAACGTTAATGTGGGCAAACGAATGGTTTGACCCGCAACATCCGGACACGTTTGGGGAGGAAGTATGGAGGAGCTGACGCGCTTGCAAGCAACGATACTTTCGGCGTTGCGTGCGTTTGCCGTTGGTGACAAGTACTCACCCGCCGAGGATGTTGATTGGGAAGCACTATTGCGTGAAAGTCGCGCACAAGCGGTTGGTTTGTCGGTGCTGCAAGGGTTGGATATTTCGCGCGCCGATGCTGCCGTAGCGTCGGCGTGGAAACAAACGGCTTTCCGCACGTTGCATAACAACACCACCGTGCAGTATCAGCACACGTATATCCACGAACTGCTCACAAAAAACGCCATTCCGTATTGCGTGCTTAAGGGGTGCGCCTCGGCAATGTATTACCCCGAACCGATGATGCGTGCTATGGGAGATGTGGACGTTTTGGTGGCACCGCAGGATATGGAACGTGCCCGTGCGTTGTTGGTTTCTGAGGGGTTTACCGTGCAAGAGGATAAACACGCGTGTCACGTGGTTTTTCGCAAGGGCACCGTGCATTGCGAAGTGCATTTTGCACCACCGGGCTTGCCGGATGGGCACGTGGGTGATATTCTCCGCGGGTATTTGGCGGACGTGTTGGAAACAGCCACATTGGCAGAGATAAACGGGAACGCGTTTATGGCACCGTGCCCGTTCCACCACGGTTTGATTTTGCTGATGCACACTTACCACCATATGCTTTCGGAAGGCATTGGGTTGCGCCATTTGTGTGATTGGGCATGGTTTGTACGGCAGTTTGAGGGAGAACACTTTGCGGAGGTGTTTCGGCAAGCGTTGTGCGCTGTGGGATTGTGGAGGTTTGCGCAAATACTCAGCGCCACGGCGTATCGGTATCTTGGCAATCCGTACGCCGATTGGCTGGGCGAACCGGATGAGGCGTTGTGCCGAGCCGTTATGTGCGATATTTTTGCAGGAGGCAATTTTGGCCGTAAGGACAACACGCGCACAACGCAAGGGTTGATGATTTCCTCCCGTGGCAAAAACGGAGTAAGCCGCGACCGCGGAACACAGTTGTTTTGCTCGTTGAACCAAGCGGCTCACACGCGGTATCCCACGCTGGCGCGGTTGCCGCTTCTTAAACACGTGGCGTTTATCCCGCTGGGGGTTCGCTATGTGGTTCGGGTGATTACCGGAAAGCGACCGCAGTTGGGGGTAAAAGGCGCTTTCACCGGCGCGGAGGTTCGCGGGAAAATTTACGAGCAGTTTCAATTGTTTGAAATAGAAGAACTACCGAAGTGACGTACTGTGCATAACAGAAAGGGTTGGTTTTATGAAAACCAAATATATTGAGAAAAATTTTCGACCGTTTGAAAAGAAGGTATGGCTTTCCAGCCCCACGATGCACGGTCCGGAATTGAGTTATATGGCCGAGGCGTTTCACACCAACTGGATGTCTACCATTGGCGAGAATATTAACGAGGTAGAACGGTTGGTGTGTGCAAAGATTGGGTACCGCTACGCGGTTCCGTTATCTTGTGGTACAGCCGCACTGCATATGGCGGTTAAATTGGCTGGTGTTAAATCGGGGGAAAAGGTGTTTTGTTCCGATTGTACCTTTGCCGCAACGGTGAACCCTATTGTGTATGAGGGTGGTATCCCGATATTTATTGACACGGAATACGACACCTGGAATATGGACCCGGTCGCGTTGGAAAAGGCGTTTGAACGGTATCCCGACGTTCGGGTGGTAGTTGTGGTTCATCTTTACGGAACTCCCGCAAAAATAGATGAAATCAAGGCGATCTGCGATGCACACAACGCTATTATCATTGAGGATACCGCCGAATC
>JAZRRV010000170.1:0-5143 GCA_045651085.1 Acutalibacteraceae bacterium | reverse complement strand
TCAGACTAGGCGCAAAAACACGGTGGACTGGTAGATCGATTCAGGTCACCTCGTCCGTCTAGATTGGCAGCTCATCACGGTGGCAGACGGTCGCGGTAACGCCCGTGGTTACGCTCAAAACGCGGTGGTGGAAATTCCGCTCAAACCCAATGGCAAATTGGACGTCAGCGGAGCGGTGGGCACAGACGGGTTGCTGTATGTACTGCGCGATACCGGCGCACCCGAACCGTATGTGGGTTGCACACCGCTTGTTTCGGGTGAGCTGGCGGAGGATATTACCTCGTATTACGCAAGCAGCGAGCAAATCCCCACCGTGTGTGCGTTGGGCGTGTTGGTAAACCCCGACTTAACGGTGCGTGCGGCGGGCGGACTGCTCATTCAGTTGTTGCCGTTTTGCCCTGAAGACATCATTGACCGATTGGAGCAAAACATTGCCGCCCTGCGCCCTATGACCGAAATGCTGGACGAGGGGATGAGTATTGAGGAGATTCTGAGCCGCGCGTTGGATGGATTCGCATACGATGTGGTGGATAGCTTTGAACCGAGTTATCGTTGCGCCTGCTCGCGGGAAAAAGTGTCCGGTGCGTTTTGTGCAATGTCGGATGAGGAATTGCGTTCGTTGCCGGATGAAAACGGCCGTGTAGAGGTCACCTGCAGTTTTTGCGATGCGGTATATACGTTCACTGGCGAGGATTTGGAAGCACTCATAGCGAAGCGTGTTTCGAAAGATTGAGCGATTTTGTTTTTTTTGAAAAAATTACAAATTTTCGGTTGACATTTCGGCGCGCGTGTAGTATGATAGACAACGTCACTGATGACGATACCGCTTTGGAAGCATAGCTCAGCTGGTAGAGCACCTGCCTTACAAGCAGGGGGTCACAGGTTCGAGCCCTGTTGTTTCCACCAAATGTGGCCCGGTAGTTCAGCTGGTTAGAACGCTAGCCTGTCACGCTAGAGGTCGACGGTTCGAGCCCGTTCCGGGTCGCCACATTTGCCTCTGTAGCTCAGTCGGTAGAGCAGAGGACTGAAAATCCTCGTGTCACTGGTTCGATTCCGGTCGGAGGCACCATCCATTGCGGCTTTAGCTCATCTGGTAGAGCGCCACCTTGCCAAGGTGGAGGTAGCGAGTTCGAGCCTCGTAAGCCGCTCCAACTGAAAAAAGCGTCCTGGTGGCGCTTTTTTCATCCCATGGCGACATAGCCAAGTGGTAAGGCATGGGTCTGCAAAACCTTGATTCCCCGGTTCAAATCCGGGTGTCGCCTCCAAAAAAAGAAACCATCCCTTGTTGATGGTTTCTTTTTTTATCATTTAATCATTTGATTGGATTATTTATCATCATTTCCTTTTTTTAATGAAAAGTCTTTTATAGTTATTTCTTTAAAAAACGGGATTAGCACAACAAAAATACACGCACCTATGACTATAAGACGTTCAGCATTAAATATGTAAAGCTCTAAACCGTCGAGTATAAGTACACTCATTATTGCAATAGGAATAATTATCCAGCATATTAAGCGGATACAGTTAACTTTCTTTTTCTTTCTGCTTGATATTTTCCTCATATTTATACCCCTACTTTTTGTTGACAACGTAACTTGCGTTTGTTATACTTTGCTTAAATAATTTCGTTGCTTAAATTCTACAATATTTTTTAATTCTTGGGAATTGCTCAAGTTTTATAAAAACATGTTAAAATTTTACTGATACTGATAAAATTTGGGCAGAAAGGTGATAAAACTTGATAAAGGAATATTTAAAATACCTTAAAACTAACGGTGGTTTTTCATGGCATGATATTTCTGCCGCCAGCGGTTTACCGGAAGTTACAATAAGAAAGATTTTTTCAGGAGAAACTGCTGACCCTCGTTTTGAAACTGTAGTGAGACTTGTCAGTGCAATGGGCGGTTCATTGGACAAGATAAATGCCATTGAAAAAGTAGAAAACGTTGAAATAACCGAAGATTCACAGATAAAAGCACTAAAAGCACTAAAAGAGGTTTACGAAGAACGTATAAAGGATATAAAGCAATCTTCTCTAGAACATATACAATCACTTAAAAGAGATAAAAAGATACTGATAATAGCAGTTTGCGTTTTAAGTGTTTTATTGATAGGCGTGTTGTTTTTTGATTTGCTTGTTGGGTCCGTAGGCTGGTTTAGATTTTGATAGGTGTTTTGCAACAACTTTTATTATTCCTCGTCACAAAAGGGCGAGGAGAAACTTTCTTATCATAAAAACACAATTTGTAATCGCTTTAGAAAATCAGGTTTTGGGACCGGTTCTATTTTGATTGTCCATTCAAAAAATCCCGTTCTCTCAATAGAACGGGATTTTACCTGTTCTATGCCGGTTAAAACGGTGGTTGGCCTTTGGAGAGGATAGGTTTGTTTATAAAAACGGCTTGTGTTTTTGGGGTGGGGTGTTATAATAGAATAGAACGAGAGGTGAGTAGTGTGCGCTATACAATGATGCGTTTCCCCGGTTTTAGGCGCAAAGCGTTGACGTTGAGTTATGACGACGGCGTGGTGAACGACAAACGATTGATAGAGATTATGAACAAATACGGGCTTAAGGGAACGTTTAATCTCAATTCGGGATTGTTTTCCGAGGACGGAAAGGGACGATTAACCAAGCAACAAGCCGTGGAATTATATACCGATTCCGGGCACGAGGTGGCCATACACGGTAAAAAGCACTTATCGTTACCGGAGGTTCCGTGTGCGGTCGCCACCGACGAGGTGCTGAACGACCGCATTGCCTTGGAGGAAATGTTTGGCACGATGGTTACGGGATTGGCATACGCCAATGGCGCGTATGACGACAAAACGGTGGAGATTTTGAAAAATTGCGGTGTGGAATATGCCCGCACAATTATTGCTACCGAATCGTTTGCGATGCCGACGGATTGGTTACGGCTTCCGACGACTTGCCATCATAGCCACCCCAAACTGATGGAACTGGCGCGCACGTTTGTTGAGCACGAGCCGCGCGCGTACTACTGGTCGCGTACCCCAATGCTGTTTTACTTGTGGGGGCACAGTTACGAATTCAACAACGAGGATGAGTGGCAGAGTATCGAAGAGTTTGCGGAGTATATGGGCAACCGCGAGGATATTTGGTACGCTACGAATATTGAAATTTGTCACTACGTAAAGGCGTTCGAATCGTTGCAATTCAGCGCGCGTGGCGACAAAGTGTACAACCCCAGTGCAACCGACGTGTATCTGAACTGTTTTGGGAAAAAGGTACTCGTAGAGGCGGGGGAAAGGGTAGACCTCAAATAATGGCAATGGTGCTTGCCGGATGCGGCGTATAAATGGGTATAGCAAAGACGTGTGAACGGGGGGAATCACTATGAAAAGTAAACGTTGGATGATATGGTTGATGGTTTTTGCGTTGGTGTGCGCACTGACCGCTTGCGGAGAAACGCAAACCACTTCTGCCTATGAACTGGTGGACAGTGCGGTAGAAAAAACCGGCAAGCTGGATGCCGTGGATATGGTGATGACGATGGATGCCGCGGTTGACGGAGCCACGGTGCCGATGAAGTATGAAATTTTGGCGAAAAACCTGGACAGCGATGACCCGATAACGCTAGCCACCATTACCAGTGAAATGATGGGGCAATCGTTGCGCACACAGATATACCGTGAAGACGGGTATTACTATCTTACGGTCATGGACCGGCAAGTGAAGGTGAAATCCGGCCTTTTGGCGCAATATGAGGTGAAAAATACGGCAGACAGCGTGGTGCAACCGTTGCCGGAAGCCGTGCTTGCCAACGCCGGGGTAAAAACGACGGCTGACGGTACGCGTACCGTAAACGTTGCCTTAACAGAAGCGATGTTTATTGAGCATTTTGGCGATTTTCTGGAAGCCACCGGAAACTCCGCCGCCAGCGGTGCAGAGGTCGTTGACTATACACTTGCCGATATTGTTTTGGATATTGCGGTGGATAAAAAAGGGTACATACAAAGTTACCGCGTTCAGTTTGCTATGGATATGGACGTTAAGGATGAGGATGGTAAAGCGAAAACGCATGAAGTGAAAGCAGATGCTACGGTGACCTATAACAATCCCGGGCAGAAAGTATCCATCACCCCGCCGAAAGGGTATAAGGATTTCCCCGAAGCCGTTTTGAAACAATAACGGGGAAACGCAACCTACTTTTCTTGACAAAAAAGAACCTTTCTCGTATACTGGGGATATAGGAATATGGTGGAGGAATTGCGTATGCCTTTTTGCAGACAATGTGGGAAAGAGATTCAAGCGGATGCCCTGTTTTGCCCCGAATGCGGAGCCGCGCAGGCAACGGGCACTGCGGGCACGACGGGTTTTTCCGGATGGGCAAAGAACGTGACCGATACGACCGATACTACGGCGGAGTTTGACCCAACCGATATTGCTCAAAATAAAGGAATGGCGATTTTAGCATATTTTGGGATTTTGGTTTTATTCCCGATTCTGGGTGCCAAACACTCGCGTTTTGCGCAGTATCACGCGAACCAAGGACTGATTTTGCTGATTGTTTCCTTGGCGTACGGTGTAGCCGATGCGATTTTGGAAGCGGTTTTGGGTTGGGTTCCGGTGTTGGGAGCACTTACATCCTTGGTGCTGCTTGTGGGTGACTTGCTTATTTTGGCAATGGCTATTTTGGGCATTGTTAACGCTGCCAAAGGTGTCGCCAAAGAAGTGCCGCTCGTCGGCAAGTACCGTTTGCTGAATTATTAAGCCGAGTGGTTGCACACACTATCCGCCGTACTCCGCAAAGCGGGGTGCGGCTTTATACTTTTTTGTAAATGTTCGCAAAACCTCTTGACAACTTTGGGATTTATGGTACAATAAAATCCGTGCTTCGCACACCACCAATAGTGCGGTGGTCATATGCGGGCCTTTAGCTCAGTTGGTTAGAGCAACCGGCTCATAACCGGTCGGTCCCGGGTTCAAGTCCCTGAAGGCCCACCAGATTTTCCGTGCGGACATACCTGTCCGTGCTTATTATATATACTTAGGGGTATAGCTCAGTTGGTAGAGCAGCGGTCTCCAAAACCGCGTGCCGAGGGTTCAAGTCCTTCTGCCCCTGCCAAAACAAAAACGCCACCCACCGGGTAATGTTTTTGTTTTGGAAAGAACGGGTTGTCC
>JAZRRV010000169.1:0-6039 GCA_045651085.1 Acutalibacteraceae bacterium | reverse complement strand
GAACTCCCGCGGCCCCTTCCCCGGAACCAAAAAAATAAAAACCCCCCGCGTTTCTTTCGGCCACGTCCGTGGGTTTTGTTTTTTATGGAATTAGAAAAGGCCGGAACCGGAACCCGTAAAGTAATTCATCAATTCACTTATGTCGGCGTTAGACAGAGTTTCCAACTGTTGCAGCATTTCGGAGGGGTTGCCGTTTTTGGCTTGTTTGAGTTCATCAATCAGTTCGTCTTTGGCGTCGGGGCCCAGCGTATCCATCAAAGCGTCGTATTCGCCGCTTTGAACACGCGTCAGCAATTCGGCATAGTTGCCCTCTTGCACCAATGGCATAAGGTCGCTGTATTCGTCTTTGCCCAGTTCTTCAAGAAATTCGCTGTATTCCTCGCCCAGAATACTGCTCAAATGCGGTAACAGGACACGAATATCGCCTTGTTGCACTTTGTTAACGGTATGTACTACGTCAAAGATGTTTTCAAACTGCGTTCCCGCACTCTCGTTTACGGCTTTAACCGCCATATTTAATACGGAAACGACCAACGAGAACAACAACGCCAGCACCAGCAAACCAATGCTCAGCCAAGTGAGGGTGGCGCGGGCATAGTTCTTCAAACTTTTCCGTTTGGGGATAAACGAAAACAAAATAGCTGAAACAAACCCAATAACCGGCACGGCAAACAAAGCGGCTAACCCAAAATACGTACCGAATCCTACCGTTTCACTCGCGATGTCTGTGGTTGCCAACGGGGTTTTTGGGGTTTCCTCAACCGGTTCGGGAACAATGGTTTCCTCGGCGGGGGAGATAACCGGTTCTTGCACAGTGTTCATTTCTTCCATAGAAAAATTCTCCTTTCAATATACTACCTTGTTTAGCATAGCATTTCTTTGTAAAAAAAGCAAGCAGATAGCGCGCCATATTTGCGGTGTGGGTGAGGATACAGAAAAAGTCTTGCCCTACGGCAAGACTTTTTGGAGCTGGTGGACGGATTCGAACCCCCGACCTGCTGATTACAAATCAGCTGCTCTACCGGCTGAGCTACACCAGCAACTACACTGCTTGCCAGTATAGCACAACTGTGGTGGCTTGTCAAGAAAAACAAAGGCCGCAACCTGATTTTCGCATCAACAAATTATAAATAAAACCGAACAGGCAACGCCTGTTGGGTTTTTGCTTATCGGTTGTGTTTGGATAACAGAGCGTGCTTTTGGTCCCACAGTGCTTGGGATAAGTCCACGTAGTATTTATGCGGATTTTCAAAACGCAAAACTTCATCCCACACGGTATCCATTTGTTCGGCACAGTAACGGCGAATGGCTTCCACTGAGGGGGAGTCGTACACACAAGTGCCGTGATTGAAAATGCGTTGCTGTAACGGGCGGGCAAAAAAGTTTTCAACTACCTTGCGTTTCCAAACGTGGTCAGGGTCAAAAATCTCATATGGCTCCGAATCGTCAATCACTTCGTCGTGCAGGGTGATGACGTCCGCGATGGCTTTGCCGGTGGTGCGGTCGTATAGGCGCCATAACTTCTTAAAGCAAGGATTGGTGATTTTGGCGACGTTTTCGCTCACCTTAATGCGGGGGACGATAACGCCGTCCTTTTCCACCGCGGCGAGTTTGTATACACCACCGAATACCGGGTCACTGGAAGCCGTAATCAGCCGTTCACCCACGCCGAAGCTGTCAATGCACGCACCCTGCGCAATCATATCGCGGATAATGAGCTCGTCCAGCGAGTTGGAAGCGCAGATTTTACAATCCGGGAAACCGGCTTCGTCCAGCATTTTGCGTGCTTTTTTGGTGAGATAGGTAATGTCCCCGGAATCCAACCGAATCCCTTTGGGACGATAGCCGCGGGGGACCAGCACCTCGTTAAACACACGAATGGCATTGGGCACGCCGGATTTGAGTACGTTGTAGGTGTCTACCAGTAGCGTACAGGAATCGGGGTATACCTCGGCATAGGCCTTAAACGCTTCGTATTCACTGTCGAACAACTGCACCCAACTGTGTGCCATCGTCCCCAGTGCGGGAATACCGAATTCACGGTCGGCAATCGTACAGGCGGTACCGATACAGCCGCCAATGTACGCGGCGCGCGCGCCGTATACTGCCCCATTAAAGCCCTGAGCGCGGCGGGGACCGAATTCCATAACCGCGCGGCCGCCCGCCGCCCGCACAATGCGGTTGGCTTTGGTGGCAATGAGCGATTGATGATTAATGGCGAGAAGTACCATCGTTTCAATGAATTGCGCTTGTATTGCGGGGCCGCGTACGGTTACCAACGGCTCGTAGGGGAAAACGGGTGTCCCTTCCGGAATGGCCCACACATCACAAGAAAAACGGAAGTTCGCCAGATATTCCAAAAACCCTTCACTGAACAGGTGTTTGCTGCGCAGATACTCAATATCTTCGGCCGAAAAGGACAGATTCTTTAAGTAGTGAATAATCTGCTCCAACCCCGCTACGATGGCTACACCGCCGCCGTCCGGCACGGTGCGAAAAAACATGTCAAAGTATACGGTTTGTTCGCCCTTACCGTTTTCGAAAAAGCCGTTGGCCATTGTGATTTCGTAAAAATCGGTGAGCATGGTTAAATTTTCTTTGCCGTATTCGTGTGTCATTGTTTTCTATCCTTTCAGCGCTTGCCGCAGTAGCAGTGGCGGTATTCCTCCATACAATGGTCAATAATGCGCAGCGCTTCGCCACGTCCCAGCACTTCGTCCACCGCAGTGCTTTTGCCTTCCAGCGCCTTGTAAACCGTGAAAAAGTGGCGAATTTCGTCAAACGTGTGGCGCGGCAACTCGGCAATGTCGTGATAATCGGACAACGATGGGTCGCGGAACGGTACGGCGATGATTTTTTCGTCAATGGAATCGCCGTCGGTCATGGTAATAACACCAATGGGATAACATTGAACCAATGTCATAGGTACGATGGATTCCTGACACATTACCAGCACGTCTAACGGGTCGCCGTCGTCCGCATAGGTGCGGGGGATAAAGCCGTAATTGGCGGGGTAATGCGTTGCCGTGTACAACACACGGTCCAGTCGCAACAAGCCCGTTTCCTTATCCATTTCATACTTGTTTTTTCCACCCTTGGGGATTTCGATAACCGCAGTAAAGTTGTCGGGACGAATCCAATCGGCGGAAATATCATGCCAAATATTCATAACAACCTCCTATGGCGCTTTTTTATATTATAAACGCAAACGCCGCATAGTACAAGGGGGAATAAAAAATCTCCCACAAAAACAGTGGGAGAAGTTTTTGAAAAGGTAACAACGGATTATACCGCGCGCGTGACCTTGCCCGAACGCAGGCAACGGGTGCAGGCGTGAACCTTTTTGGGAGAACCGTTTACAACTGCCTTAACGCGCTTGATGTTGGCGCGCCAAGTACGGTTCGAGCGCCGATGAGAGTGAGAAACCTGAATGCCGAAAGTAACAGCTTTGCCGCAGAAATCACATTTAGCCATGTTCTGCACCTCCTTTTGAACAGTCTGCCGATGGCCGATGTGGACCATCGGGCAAAAGCAACAGAAGTATATTAGCAGATTTTTGCGCGGAAAGCAAGGTTTTTTTTGAAACTTCTTAAATTTTTTCAAAAATAACGGTTCTTACGCGGGTTTTCCTTGTAATTTGTGCAAAATTACGCTATACTATATTTGTATAATTGTTTTTATTTGGAAAGGAGCGCACGTATGCTGCGTTTGTTGGGAGCGGCACAATCGTTTTGGGATGTCGTACTTATTGTGTTCAGTTATGCCGTGCTCATTTTTGTGATGCTTCCCGTGCACGAATTGGCGCACGCCGGCGCCGCGTTCTTACTCGGAGACCACACCGCTCGTTGGCATGGTCGTTTGCGGTTAAACCCGCTCGCGCATTTGGACCTGTGGGGCACGTTGTTGTTGGTATTGTTCGGGTTTGGGTACGCGCGCCCGGTGCCGGTTAATGCCAACAATTTCCGCAATCCCAAGCGGGATATGGCGCTTACCGCCTTGGCGGGGCCGCTTTCCAACATCGTGATGGCGTTCCTTTCGCTGGTGGTGTTCCGCATACTTACGGTTACCGTTACCAACCAAACCATGCTGGAATTTGCCCTTATTGCACTGGTGTATGTGTTTGCGGGCGTGAATTTGAGTTTGGCGGTGTTTAATTTGTTGCCGATTCCTCCGTTGGACGGGTCGCGTATTTTCGCGGCAATTCTGCCTGCCCGCTGGACGTGGTATATGGATACATATCACCAATACTTTACCATTGGTCTTATGCTTTTGTTAGTGACCGGCACATTGAGTGTGCCGTTAAACAATCTGGTACATTGGTTGGGCTGGCTGCTGTGCGCTCCGTTGGGGTTGCCGAACTTTTTTTAAGGACGTGTTGTATGGAAATTTCGTACAAGCTGCCCGATTTTGAAGGGCCGCTGGATTTACTGTTGCACTTGGTGCGCAAAAACAAACTGAATATTTACGATATTCCCATTCACGAGTTGCTGGAGCAATATATGAACACCATTCAGGTGATGCAACAAACGGATATGGAAGTTGCCACCGAGTTTTTAGATATGGCGGCTCGTTTGGTGCAAATCAAATCCGCTATGCTATTGCCCCGACATACGGAAGGGGACGAAATGAAGCAGCAACTCACCGGCGAGTTGATTGAGTATCAACTGTGCCGCGAAGCGGCGGCGCGGATGCAAAAACAGCACATCGGCGGAGATTTGTTTGTGCGCTTGCCGTTGGAAGTGGAACCGGACTATACTTACCGCCGCCAACACCGCGCGGAGGAGTTGCTGGATGCGTATTTGGCCGCGGCAGGCCGCGGGCGGCGCAAATTGCCGCCTCCGCCGCAGGCGTTCCACAACATTGTGGCACGCAAGATTGTGTCGGTGTCCTCTAAAATTATTTTTGTTTTGCGCCGTTTGCGCGTGGGCAAGCGTGTTTCGTACCGTTCGTTGTACGAAAACGCTCGCACCAAATCGGAACTGGTGGCCACTTTTTTGGCGGTGCTGGAACTGATTAAAGGCAAACGCATTTTGGTGGAAGGGGAAGGTGACCGCCAGCAGGTGACGTTGCTGAACGCTTCCCAAAGGAGAGAAAAAACCGATGGAAATTAAAGAATACAGTGCCGCAATGGAGGCGATACTCTTTGCAAACGGCGAACCCGTTGCCGCCGAGCGTTTGGCAGAAGTACTGGATATTGACGAGGAAACCGTACACCGCATTGCCGGTGATTTGATAAGCGAATGGCAAGCGCGGCACGGGGGAATTATGCTGGTGCGGTTGGATAATCAGTACCAGTTTTGCACCCGTAAGGAATATGCCGATGCGGTGCGTCGGTCACTCGATATTCGCCGTAACACACCGTTGTCGCAGGCGGCAATGGAAGTGTTGGCGATAGTGGCTTACAACCAGCCGGTAACGAAGGCGTTTATTGAGCAGGTGCGCGGTGTGGATTGCAGTGCGGTGTTGCAGGGCTTGCAACAGAAAAATCTGATTGAGGAAAAAGGCCGGTTGGAACTGCCCGGTCGGCCGTTGCTTTATGGCACTACACCGGTGTTTTTGCGGTGTTTTGGGGTTTCCGGTTTGCAGGAATTGCCGCCGCTTCCTCAGCAGGAAGAGGACAACCGAATGGTAGAAACCACGCTGGAAGAAGTGATTGAACAAGCCGACGCGTCGGCGCAAAGCGGAGAGTGAGTACCGTGTGGAGTATCATCGGCTATTGCTTGTTGGGGGTATTGGGCTTGGCGGTTGCTGCCTTGTTGTTGCCCACGGTGATTCGGCTGGATTACCGTGAGGTGTTAACGGTGCGGATGTGGGTGCTGGGTATTCCCGTGTACCGATTTTCCTCTCAATCCGCCAAACCGCGTACCGCCAAAGCGGACAAGCCCGCTAAAGCAAAACCGGACAGTTGGTTAAGCAAACTGTCTGCCAAACTGAAAACCGACGGTGTCCGCGCCGTGGTAGAGGAAGTACAGTCGCTTGCGCACTGGGCAACCGGCACGCCACGGGAGGTTTTTTCGGCTGTCACGCTGGACCGTTTTT
>JAZRRV010000168.1:0-1897 GCA_045651085.1 Acutalibacteraceae bacterium | reverse complement strand
ATTGACTGCTTTACGTATGCCGGCGGAACGTTGCGTTCCGGTCGCGCACAGATGTTGCCGTTGTGGCGTGGGTATCTGTTTAAGCACCCGAAGGTGATTTTCACTTCGTTTGGTGACCCGTACAAACTGTACGACTATCCGGTTGCACGGACGTATGTGAATATGTACAGCCCGTGCGAATACAGCCAACGCGCGTTTGTGAAAGCGTTGTTCGGCGAAATCCCCACCGAGGGCAGAAGTCCGGTAAGATTAGAGGGCTTTTTTGAGCGCGGTGCCGGTTTATAATCGGACGGAAAAAACACAATAAAAAACAAGGCGTGTCAACCGACACGCCTTGTTACTTTTTACCGCTTATTCCTGCGCAGAATCCACACTGTTGCCAAACACCACAAATCGCTGGAACAAAAACTCTGTGAGGAAATTTAATACCATATTCAGTAAGGTCACCACGTACTCGTTCCAACCGAGTGAGCCCGTTAACCATTCTCCGAGCAAGGTGCTGACGGGGGTAAACACGGCGTAAAACGCCAGTGTTTTGAGAAGTGCAATGGGGTAGTTGGTGACCGAGCGAAAGGTGACTTTGCGGTTGACGGTGAGGTTCCACACCACCGAAAGCACCAGCGAGGGAATGTAGCATAACCAGTAGTTCCAGTGGAACAACTCGTTAAGCAGCGCAAAACTGCCGATTTGCACCACACCGGCACTGACAGAGACCAGTAGAAACTTGAAAAAGCGCAGAATTTCCCGCGGGGATAGGTTGCTCATGGTAGTTCCTCCTCTTAACACGTTGGGAATAGCAAGAACACAACGGGCAGGGTGGGCATATACGTCCCTTGCGTTATACTTTTCATTATACCCGATAGCGCGGCGTTGCACAAGAAAAAATTGGAGTTCTTGTCAAAAAACGCAAAAAAGCCGGGTTTCGCCGTTGACAGATGGATGCCGATGTGGTATAATCCTAAAGAAATAAATCTTTAAGGACGATACAGAGATATCGGCAAGATTGCGGAATACTCCACGCGGTACGGCGCTGGCTGTGCCGATTTGTTATGTTTTGTCCGCCTTGCCGCTTATGGCAAGGCGTTTTTTGCAGAAAGGAGACGGAAGGAATGGAACTTCGGGCACAACTGGTTGGCTGTGCGGCGTTGCCCTCACTGGCTGAGGCGGTGGCAACGTGTTTTTCCCATTCCGCGTTGGGTATGTTTAACGACCCGCGCTATACCGTATTTCCCGGCTTTTGCGATGTGCATGTGCATTTTCGTGAGCCGGGTTTTTCTTATAAAGAGACCATTGCTTCGGGTTGTGGGGCGGCGGCACACGGCGGGTACACGGCGGTGTGCACGATGCCGAACCTAAGCCCCGTGCCGGACAATGCGGAGCATTTGGCGGTACAAACGGCGCTTATCCGCGAGCAAGCGAGCATTGCGGTGTTGCCGTACGGCGCCATTACGGTGGAGCAACGGGGGGAACAACTTGCCGCGTTGGAGGAAATGGCACCGGCGGCGGTGGCGTTTTCGGACGACGGGCGCGGCGTGCAAAGTGCCGCGATGATGCGCGAAGCGATGACGCGCGCGGCGGCACTGGGCAAGGTGATAGCGGCACATTGTGAGGACAACACCTTGCTGCGCGGCGGATACATTCACGATGGCGCTTATGCCGCCGCCCACGGGCATCGCGGCATTTGCAGTGAGAGCGAATGGGGCCCCATTGCACGGGATTTGGCACTGGCCGAGCAAACGGGTTGCGCGTACCACGTGTGCCATATTTCCACAGCAGAGAGTGTGGGGCTCATTCGCGAGGCGAAAGCCCGCGGCGTGAACGTGACATGCGAAACGGCGCCGCATTACCTGCTGCTGGACGACAGCGATTTACAGGAGGATGGGCGGTTTAAGATGAA
>JAZRRV010000167.1:0-3845 GCA_045651085.1 Acutalibacteraceae bacterium | reverse complement strand
TCCAAAAGCCAGCCGCTCAGGATAGGTGTGGCAATCTGCGCCGCCATGGAGAAGGTGTAGTAGTAACCGGTGAACTTGCCGACCTCGCTTGCATTGCTGATTTCCACCACCATGGGGTAGGAGTTCACGTTGATCATGCTCCATGCAGCGCCAACCAGTGCAAACACCACATACACGCTGAAATGGAAACTGGTGTAGCTGATGGCAACGGCAAAGCAGGCCGCCAGCAGCAGCACGCCGCTCTGAATCATGCGTTTGCGGCCGAAACGGGAGCTGAGCATACCCACAGGCAGATAGCTGATCACTGCGCCCACGGTGCCCACCAGCAGACACTGGGAGGCCTTGGCGATATCATAACCCCACTGATGGAAGGCGTACTTGGTAAAGGCAGTGGTAACGGCATTGTAGGCCATAAACCATAAAAACACCGAAAGCAAAATGAGTATTAAACTGCACATAACCGGGCGTGATAATTTGCCGGTAGCCGTCTCCTCTGCCTCGGGCTCGTCCACAATGCGCCTTTCCGCCAACACGCGGTTTTCGCGCACGGTAAACACCATCACCAGAACCGTCACCAACATAAAGGCGGCAATCACTAAAAATACCGGCATAAAGGATTGGTCGTCGGCATACACGGTTTCGCCCGCCGCGTTTTTACTGCTTTTCAGCAACACCATCATGGTTACTGTAGCAAATATGCCGCCCAAGTACCCTACCAAATTGATGATAGCGTTGGCTTTGCTGCGCAACGGCTTTTCCGTAACGTCCGGCATATACGCTACGGCCGGCGTGCGGTAGGTAGCCATCACAATCAACAATAAAATGAGCGTGACCGTAAACCCAACAAAATGGCGTGCCTGCTGAAATAGCCCTAATATTACCAATAACACAACCGCCGCCAACGTGCCAAACAAAATATACGGTGTGCGGCGACCCAAACGGGTGTGCGTACGGTCGGATAATATACCAAACAACGGCAACATAACAATGGCCAATACGTTATCAATCGACATAATGGCATTGGCGGAAAATGTGTTCAAACCGAACACGTTTTCCAAAACATAGGGAATCACCTGGTCGTAGAACTGCCAAAACGCCAAAATCGACATAAAGGCCAATCCGATAAGAACCGTGCGTTTATAATTGAGTTTCACGGATTCGACACCTCTCAAACACAATAGTTTATGCGTTACTCACAAATAGGATTGATGTTAGTGTTCCCCATATACCGTTTTTAATGTGAACAACACGTAGTCCCCTGCTTTATGCAATAAAAAAGGGAGCGGAAACTCCCCTTTTATTAGTTTACAGTTTAGAAAACCCGTAACAATTCACCAAAGCATCCACCTTTTGGCCCGCCTTGCACATGGGGCACTCGTGCGACGGGTAGCTGTGATAATCCGGCAGGTCGTTCGGGTCAAAAACAGAGTGCACCGGAAAACCACGACATTCCTTCGCGGTGGAAAAAATAGCCGCCACACCCGATACGGTGCCGCCGTAATATTGTACGGCTTCAATCGCGGCCTCCACCGTTTTGCCGGATGCCACCGATACTGCCAAAATCATTACATGCTTGCCGGCAATCATCGGAACAATGTTATCGCGGAACAACAGTTGCGTGCCACCAACGGATTCCGGCGTGACCACGTAAATGGATTTGTGGGCATTCATATTCATAACATCCGCTTTAGCCAAACTGTCTGCTAAACAAGCGCCAATCACTTCCGTACCGTCCAAACACAATATGGTGTCCACCACAGTGTCCGCGTAATAGTAGGTGCTGAGTTCGTCGGCCACTGCGCGTGCTTCGGACAACCGCGCTTTTTGAGCAACCACATCGACATAGTAATTGCTGTGGCAGTTGCCGGTAGCAAAATGCCCCATTGCCACGCGCAAATACAAGTTGTTGCGTTTGGTTGCATATTTCATTGTGTGTAAAGTCGGCATAGTGTGTCCCCCTTTGTTTAGTATACCTTTATATTACACGATTTTTCCGTGTAGCGCAATATGTTTCTTAAAACCCGCCGTAAAACGAGTTTGCTTTTTACAGAAAGTATATCATAAAATATACCGTGTTTACCGAAAGACAATTCATAATTCCTTTCCAACTTAACACATAGTTTACACGTCTGCGGCTTGACATTCTTACCCCTTTTTGGTATGATGACAACAGTTTCCATTGTGGGTTTTTTTACCTTTTTTACACACACTGTTAACAAGCACGATGGGATAACCACGAAAGGAGCACATTGGGATATGAAATTTTATTGCGAAAACACCGGCGCGGTTTTGGAGCAGTTGAGCACAACTGCCACCGGCCTAACCCAAGCAGAAGCCGACAAACGCTTGGCGGAAAACGGGAAAAACAAATTGGCGGCCGCACCCGGCAAATCGTTAATCCGCCGCTTTTTGGAACAGTTGGCAGACCCGATGATTATCATACTTCTGGTGGCGGCGGCTATCAGCGGTGTGTTGGCAGTGGTGGAAAACGAAAGTTTTACCGATGTCATTATCATTTTGGCTGTGGTAATTATCAATGCCGTTCTGGGCGTGTATCAAGAAAGCAAGGCGGAAAAGGCAATTGAGGCCTTGCAAGAAATGTCCGCCGCCACATCCAAGGTACTGCGTGACGGCCACATTGTCACCATCCACAGTGAGGACTTGGTGGTTGGTGACGTGGTGCTGCTGGAAGCGGGCGACGCCGTACCGGCCGATGCGCGTATTTTGGAAAGCGCCAGTATGCAGGTGGAAGAAGCCGCGCTCACGGGTGAATCGGTGCCGGTTACCAAGTTTATCGACATCATTAACTTGTCCGACGGGCAAAAAGACGTTCCGCTGGGCGACCGAAAAAATATGGTGTATATGGGCGGCACCGTGGTGTACGGTCGCGGCACGGTAGTTGTCACCGCCACCGGTATGGATACCGAAATGGGTAAAATCGCCGGTGCCTTGGCGCAGGCGGAAGAAGGAAAAACACCGCTGCAAATTAAATTGTCGCAGTTATCCAAAATCCTCACTTGGCTTGTGTTGGGCGTATGCGCCGTGGTGTTCGGCGTGCAGTTGTTGCGCGCCGGTGGCTTAGATTTTAACGTGGTTTTGAACTCCTTTATGGTTGCCGTTTCGTTGGCGGTTGCCGCCATTCCCGAGGGCTTGGCCGCCGTAGTCACGGTGGTGCTGTCCATTGGCGTCACCAATATGTCCAAGCGCAACGCCATTATCCGCAAACTTACCGCGGTGGAAACGTTGGGTTGCGCACAAATTATCTGCTCCGATAAAACCGGTACGCTCACACAAAATAAAATGACTGTGGTGGACCACTTTGGAGAAAATGAAAAGCGTTTGGCTACCGCTATGGCTCTGTGTAGCGACGCCGAGCTCAACCCTGATGATACCGTTACGGGTGAACCGACCGAAGCGGCGTTGGTCGTGTGGGCCAACAAACTGGGGTTAGCAAAACCGGAATTGAAAACTCGTCTCCCCCGTTGCGGCGAAGCACCGTTTGATTCCGGCCGTAAAATGATGTCTACCGTGCACCCTGCCGATAACGGATACATTCAGTTTACCAAAGGTGCCCCGGATGTGATTGTGGACAAATGCACCCATTATTTGAAGGACGGCGAAGCCGTGCCGATGACCGATGAATACCGCGCCGAGATTATGGCAGCCAATAAGGCAATGGCCGACCGTGCCTTGCGTGTGCTGGCTTGTGCGGAGCGCCGCTGGGACACCGAGCCCAAAAACTACGAGCCGGAAACACTGGAAACTGATTTGTGCTTTGTTGGTCTCTCCGGTATGATTGACCCTGTCCGTCCCGAAGTAAAAGACGCCATTGTGGAATGTCGCGG
>JAZRRV010000166.1:0-4261 GCA_045651085.1 Acutalibacteraceae bacterium | reverse complement strand
ACAGGCACGTTTGAGGTGCGTGTGTCTTTGACGTGAGGGTTCAAGTCCCTTTCCTCGCACCAAAAAGCCAAAGATTTGCGTTCATATCCCCCACAGGCAATTGGAGCCGCCGGGCATGATGTGAGCAAATCTTTGGCTTTTCCTTTTGAGAGTGACCAATAAAAAACACGCCGCGGGTGTGCCGCCCGCGGCGTGTTTTTTATGTTACTGACGGAATGGTAGGGTTTTGTCGGAATTCTCGCGGCGTTTTGCCGGTGTGCTTTTTGAACAGTTTACAGAAGTAATTGACATCGGGAATGCCGCAATGTTGGGCAACGGTTTGTACCTGTAAGTGCGTGGTATGAAGCAGGCGCACGGCCAACTGCATCCGCTTGCGGTTGACGTGTTGGGTTACCGTTTCGCCCGTTTCACGGCGAAACAGGGTGGAAAGGTAACATGCGTTCATATTTTGCATACCGGCCAGTGTTTTCAAGCTCAGGTCGCCCGAGCAATCGGTATCAACGCAGGCAATAACTCGTTGTACCGGTGGGGAATAGTTGCGATTGGCGTGTCGCCGTACCAGACGGCAATACCCACGAAACATATCTTGCAGTAACTCGCCGAATTTGGCAGCGGTGGGCAAGAGTTCAATACGGCGCGCATAATCGGTAGAGATGCGGTCGAGATAGAGGGGGTGTACCCCGCCGCGTTCCGCCGCTTTGCGCAGCAAGGTGTTCATAATAATAGCGTAGTTTTTGGCGTTGCGCAGGCGGTCTGTCAGCCGCTCCTCCATAACGCGTTGTGATATCGCACCGAAAAACAGTTCTGCCTTGTGAACAGAGCCCTGTGAAACAGCAGATAACAACTCATTTTCATAGGCGTATCGTGATTCTAATATTTGCATATTGTGCAGGGTGTCCTCCGGTTGGGCGGCCGTAGGGAGGGGGGCAGTTTCATTGATCTCGCGGTTGATGTCCACGGTGGAAAACTGATCTTCGCCCCACAACCGTTCCCCTAAAATTGTTACCATTACAAACGCGGTGAGGTCACCTGCTAACGAGGTCACCCCGCTGTAATAGGTTTCTAACCGGCGGAATTGTTGCGGCGGTATGTTTAGTCGCTCCGCTAATTCTAGTAGTTGATTATGAGTGGGTTCCTCTGTTAAGTATGGGCCGATCAGCAACAACCGGTTGTCCGGTAACGGCAGAAAAATATAACAACACAAGAACGAGTCGGTCAGTGTGTGGATGGTGTGGGGTTGTGCCAGCTGCCACAATTCACCGAAAAAGCGGGTGTATTCCGCATCCAGCCCCAGTTGATGCCGCAACCCCAAATCCCACGCTTTGTCCGGCGTATCCTCCTTTGACAACACTCGCGCGGGTATGTGACGCTTGTTTAGCGTTTGAATGACAAACTGCAGTTCGGCGGTGTACACGCACATTCACTCCTTTGGCAAATGTTAACAAATACTTTGCACCTCTTTTCACAGAATAGCACAGTTTTTTTGTTATTTCAAGCAAATAACAAAAAACAATACTAAAATTGGTAAAAATTATACTAATACAACGTGCGAAAAATTTGTTACAATGATAACGGCAGTTTCGATATTTTTATAAGAGGAGAGGAAGTTATGAAAAAGCAAGTCACCTTGGATGCCAACGGTCACCGCAAGTTCAGTATTCGTGACAGTTTGGCATATGCCGCCGGCGATTTGGGCTGCAATATGAGTTTTGCGCTCAAAGGGACGATGGCCTTGTTCTGGACGCAGGTCATGGGTTTGGGCCTGTATTACTCCCTGTTGTTAATTATCGTGCAGGTATGGGATGCCATTAACGACCCGCTCATTGGTTCGATTATTGATGCGGACACTAGAGCGTATAAGAGAAATAAATTCATTTCTTACATTTGGTTTGGTTCTATCGGGTTGATTGTGGGCGGCGCTCTTTGCTTTTTGCCGTTCCCGGGTTTGGCAATTTGGGCTAAAATCATTATTTTCATTGCCGGATATGTTATTTGGGATGCGTTTTACACCATAGCGAACGTCCCGTATGGCTCATTGTTATCCTTAATTTCCAATGAACCGGCCGACCGCGCTTCTTTGTCTGCGTGGCGCTCTATCGGTTCGATGTTAGGCAATATGGTGCCGATGGTAATTTTGCCCTTTATTATTTACGAAGCAGACGGAAAAACCTTGAACGGTGGACGCGTGTTCCTGGCTGCGTTGATTATGGGCGTGTTGGGTTTCTTCTGCTTCCAGTTTATGATTCGCAATACGGAAATTCGGGTGGATACCACTACTAAACTCAACGAAGAGAGACCCAAGTTTAACGTGTGGCAAGCGTTGAAAAACTTTATGAAAAATCGTCCTGCGGTGGGGACTACCCTTGCCGCTATGGGTATGTTCATTGGTATGCAGGGTGCCACCACAGCGGTGTCTGTGGTGTTCCAAATTTACTACCAAAACGCAAAAATTTCGGGTGTTGTTCAACTTTTTGCAATGATTCCCATTGTGCTCTTTACGCCCCTTGCTCGTAAAATGGTGACCAAGTACGGCAAAAAAGAGCTGTCCGTGGTGGGTGCTATTTGCTCGATTATCGGCGGTTTGGGCTTGTTTATTATTACGCCCAACAACACTTCGCTGGATTTGGTTGTGTATATTATTTCTCAACTGGTATATAGTTTGGGTCTTGGCATTTACTCCACCGTTTCTTGGGCAATGATGGGCGATGCGATTGACTACAACGAGTGGAAAACCGGCAAACGCGAGGAAGGCGTGGTATATTCCTTACATTCCTTCTTCCGCAAGTTGGCACAAGGCGTGGGTCCCGCGGTTGCCCTTGTGATTATGTCCGGTCTGGGTTACGTAAACAACGCCGTGAATCCTCAAACCGGTGAAGCGTATATTGACGTAGCGTTGCTTTCGTTTGATGTGGCTGTGAATATGCGTTGGTTGGTGGCGGGGCTGTTCCTGCTGGCTGCCGTTATGCAGTTTGTCGGCTTGGCTCTGGTTTACAATCTTGACAAAAAAACGCTGGCTCAGATGAATCGGGACCTGGGCCGTGACGTGGAGGCGGATGACGAACTTGCAGCCCCTTCCCAAGTTCTGAAATAATTTTTTCGGCATAGTAATGGAGGATTAGCGAATGAGAAATGTAATAAACCTGAATGCCAAATGGGCGTTCTCCAAGGAAGCTACGGAGGTGCCGTCTGCGGTTCTTTCTACGTGGAATTTTGTAAATTTACCGCATTCGTGGAACGCGATTGACGGACAGGACGGCGGCAACGATTTTTATCGCGGTACGGGTTGGTATGCTAAGCAGGTGCTCAAATCCGACCTGCCGCAGGCAGACCGCTATTATTTGGAAATTCGTGGTGCTAACTCCTCCGCAGACGTGTACGTTAACGGCGAAAAACTGGCGCATCACGACGGCGGTTACTCCACCTGGCGTGTGGACGTAACGGCGGCGTTGCAAGAGGAGAACTTGTTTGTTATTGCGGTGGACAACAGTGCGAACGAGCGCGTGTACCCGCAAATGGCGGATTTCACCTTCTACGGCGGTTTGTACCGCGACGTAAACTTGTTGTGTGTGAGTGAATCGCATTTTGATTTGGATTACCACGGCGGCCCGGGGCTTAAAATCACCCCCACGATGACGAGCGTTGACGCCGCCGTGGAAATTGAAGTGTACGTTACCAACGGCAAAGCGGGGCAGACCTTGCGGTATACCGTGTTTGACCGCGAAGGCAATACCGTAGCAATCGTGGACACGGCCGACTTAAGCACGGTGATAACCATTCCCAACGCCCACCGTTGGCACGGCCGCCGCGACCCGTACTTGTACACGGCGACGGTGGAATTGTTGGACGGCGAGACGGTGCTGGACAACGTCTCCGCGCGGTTTGGGTGCCGCACGTTTGAGATTGACCCCGACAACGGGTTCATTTTGAACGGTGAGGAATACCCCCTGCGCGGTGTCTCACGTCACCAAGACCGCTGGGGTATTGGCAATGCGCTGTTGTCGGAACATCACCGTGAGGATATGGATTTAATTTGCGAAGTGGGTGCCACCACCATTCGGTTGGCGCACTATCAGCACGACCAGTATTTTTACGATTTGTGCGATGAGCGCGGTTTGGTGATTTGGGCGGAAATTCCGTATATTTCCCGTCATTTGCCGGATGGGCGTGAAAACACGTTGTCGCAAATGAAAGAACTCATTATTCAGAACTACAATCATCCCAGCATTGTGGTGTGGGGTCTTTCCAACGAGATTACGATGGG
>JAZRRV010000165.1:0-4684 GCA_045651085.1 Acutalibacteraceae bacterium | reverse complement strand
TTGTTTTCATAAATATCTACTCCTTATCTTTCGCCATTTTTAGAAACGGCATCTAAACTTTCACTAATAATGGAAAGACTGCGATAAAATGCTACTCTTTCTTCCTCTGTAAGACCATCGCTGATTGCATCAAGAACACCGCTGATTTTATCTGCAATCTTTTTGCCAACCTCGTTTCCTTTGTCTGTCAAAATGAGAGGACTTTTGTATCTCTTGGTGCTTTTAGATTCACAGGTCAAATATCCGTTTATTTCAAGATAATCGAGAGCACGGGAAATGGTTGCTTTATCTTCCTCGCAACGTTCACAAAGAGCGGTAGCCGTTGCGCCCTTGTTCGTGTAAAGATAATACAAGCAGGAAACATGAGCACTTCTTAAATGGTATTCCGCCATTTCCTGATTCTTAATCTTTCGAATGTTACGACTAATTCTGTTAATGAGCACAGTAAAAGTTTCAAATCTTTCTTTCATTTTGCTACCTCCACAACACTTGTTGAAACCTCAACAAGTATAAAGTATAGCACAAACTTGTTGAAATGTCAACAAGCGCATTAAACAAAGCGGCATAGAGATGCGAATCTCCCTGCCGCTTTTTTGAAAATATACCTTTGCTAAATCACTTGCATCAACCAATAGATAAAACCATAAATCACACTCGCCACCACGCCGTAGACGATGACGGGGCCGGCGATGGAGAACATTTTGGCGCCGACGCCGAGGACGTAACCCTCTGCTTGTGTCAACTTAGGACCCATATATTCGTGTTCCATTAAGACCCATTAATTCGATAAGAAAATGGCTGCGCCCCTTGCTGCGTAGCCATTTTCTCAATAAGTACTTACTATATTAAAACCTTTACTGATACGGATAGAGCACAATCCGCTTAGGTGATGTGTTGTGTATATTCTCGGCACGGTCTTCAAAACCTACATAAAAATTAAATACTATATACTCTATGATATCTTCACCGTAATCTGCTAATGATGGTGAACCGTCGCTTGCATCCACCGAAATATGTGTGGTCTCTGTTTGATTGGGCAAAATAACCTCTGACATAGTGATCCAACCTTTATGTCCATTGACTTTTTTGTCCCGTAGCTGCACCTTGATATATTCGTTGGTAGTATTTTCAACGCGAAGCCCAATTTCGAACCATTTACCTGTATATTTGATTCCGGTATAGGTAAACTTAACGCCTTCAAATTCATCCAGGAATATTTCAGTATAATACACCGGCATAATGCCACTACAAGCAGTGCACTTTCCTTTGCTGTAGTTGTGCGCTGTTGTAGCAACAGCCTCAGTGTAGGAATCTCCACAAACGGTACAAGTAATCACTTTTGAACCTGCCGCGGTGCAGGTCACTTCTACAGTCACCTTACCGTTATCATAACTGTGTGCAATCTTTGCAATCGCTTCTGTATAGGTATCTTTACAGCCCGCGCAGGTGAAGGTCTTTACGCCTTCCTTGGTACAGTTTGCTGCCATGGTCACCTTGCCACCATCATAGCTATGCGCAATCTTTGCAATCGCTTCTGTATAGGTATCCTGACAGCCTGCGCAGGTGAAGGTCTTTACACCTTCCTTGGTACAGGTTGCTGCCGTGGTCACCTTGCCACCATCATAGCTATGTGCAATCTTTGCAACAGATTCCGTCTTGGTATCCTGACAGCCTGCGCAGGTGAAGGTCTTTACGCCTTCCTTTGTGCAGGTCGCTTCTGTCGTCACCTTACTGCTGTCATAACTATGCGCAATTTTTGCAATCGCTTCCGTAATTGTTCCCTGGCAACCATTACAAGCAAAGGTCTTAACACCTTCCTTAGTACAGGTTGCCTCAGTCGTCACAACACCCTCATCGTAGGTGTGAGAAAGCCTTGGAACCTCTTCTATCTTCTCTTCCTTGCACTTAGTACAAGCATAGCTAATGCTGCCCTCAGCAGTGCAGGACGCATCCACAAAAGAAACCTTTTGGAAATCATGCTCACATGCCGAACAAGCCGACAAAAGAAGCATAATTCCCAGTATACTAAGGATACCTAAGCTCCGCAGTTTCATACAATGCAACTCCTATCTATATAACCCATTTTAATAATATCACCGCCATTTTTCGTTGTCAAGCTCAGTTTGCACTTATTTTTTAGTGTATTTTTAGGGTGTATATTGTGCTGCGGTTTATCGGTACAATATTACACAGAGGTGATATTATGTTCAAGGTAAAGAAAGAAGAATTTGCAAATAAGACTTTTAGAATCCCTGTTAAACTGCTAAAGAAATTGGAAATTCTTGCGCAAAATGAAAAGGTATCATTAAATAATCTCGTCATTCAATGTTGTGAATACGCACTTAACAACATGAAGAATAGCGATTCAAAAGAATAAAAACTATTAAAGGCTTGACCGGTTCGGTCAAGCCTTTTCTCGTAGGGGAACGAGTTTCCCGTCCCGCGGGAGACGAAACGCCTCCCCTACAATTAAAACAATGTCGTTATCCAATAAATAAAACCATAAATCACACTCGCCACCACGCCGTACACGATGACGGGGCCGGCGATGGAGAACATTTTGGCGCCGACGCCGAGGACGTAACCCTCGCTTTTGAACTCGATGGCGGGGGACGCCATGGCATTGGCAAAGCCGGTGATGGGCACCAACGTGCCGGCGCCGGCGTGCTTGGCGAGGTTATCGTACACGTTCAGCCCCGTGAGCAGCACGCTGATGAAAATGAGCGTTAGTGAGCCGAGCAAACGCGCATCCTTGTCCTCCATTCCGCCGGCGCTTGCCAGCAGAATGACGACCTCCCCCACGGCGCACAGGGCGCCGCCCACCAAAAAAGCGCACACACAGTCGCGCAGTAGCGGGGATTTGGGAGCGCGCTTTTTGGCAATGTTCTGGTATTCCTGTTTGGTGACTTTCATAACCTCACTCCTTGGTGCTAGTGTACCACCGCGCTGGCTGATTATGCAAAAAAACGACCGACAAGTAACACCTTGTCGGTCGTTTGGTTATGCGAACTGTTAGCCCTCTAATTTTAAGTCGCCCTCGCGAATCCAGCCGATACGGCGAAGCGGCAAGCTGATGAGCCAGGTGAGCACGGCGGGCAACACAATGCAAATGAGTACCAGTCCCACCCAGTCCATTGCCGTGGGGGTGAGGGCGGCGACGCCTTCCACGGTGGGGTTGGTCCAGCCCGTCCACACACCGATGGGACCGCACAAACCGCACGTGCCCATACCGGAGTTAATGGCGGCACCGTTCATTTCCATCTTAAACACGCAGGTGGCAATGGGGCCGGTGATGGCGGATGCCAGCGTGGGCGGAATCCAAATGCGGGGGTTTCGCACGATGTTGCCCATTTGCAACATACTGGTGCCCAGCCCTTGCGACACAATGCCGCCCCAGCGGTTTTCGCGGAAACTCATAACCGCGAAACCCACCATTTGGGCACAACAGCCGGCTACCGCTGCGCCGCCTGCCAAGCCGGTGAGACCCAGCGCGGCACAAATGGCGGCACTGGAAATGGGCAATGTGAGCGCAATGCCCACCAGCACCGACACCACAATGCCCATTAAGAAGGGTTGCAGTGCGGTGGCTTGCTTAATCATATCCCCAAACACGGTAGCCACACTGCCGATGGCGGGTGCAATCCATTTAGCGAGCGCCACGCCCACCAAAATGGTAACGGCGGGAGTGACCAAAATATCCACCTTAGTCTCTTTGCTGACGAGTTTGCCGCATTCGGCGGCAGCAATGGCAATAACAAGCACCGCCAGCGGGCCGCCCGCGCCGCCTTCCGCATTGGCCGCCCAACCGACCGCCACCAACGAAAACAGCACCATGGGCGGGCTTTGCAGCGCATAGCCGATGGCGACGGCCATGGCCGCGCCGGAAACCGCCATGGCGTACGTACCGATATCCGTTAAAAACGACACGCTCAACTGCGAGCCGAGCGTTTTGATGATGGTGCCGATGAGCAACGAGCAGAACAAGCCCTGCGCCATAGCACCCAGCGCGTCAATGAAATAGCGCTTGGCAGAAAACTCGATGTTTTTGCGTTTCAAGAACGCGGCGATTTTTTCCCGTGCGGACATACGTGTACCCTCTCCTTACTTTTTCTCCAAAAACCGTTGAATATAGCCAACCCCTGCGCCGCCGACCACGTTACCCAGCGTAACCGCCAGCAACGATACGGCAAAGCCCTTGCACCAGCCAAAGCCGAACAGGTAAGCGGCGTAGTACACCATATTTGCCACAATGTGGTCGAACCCGCACGCGACAAACACGGTGATAAAAAACATTAAGTACAACATAGCGGCAACCTTGTTATCGCTGTGTTTTTTGAAGGAGAGTACCCCATACGCTACCAGCGCCGCACACAAAATGCCGAGTACAAACAAACTTAAAAAACTATCTTCACATTTGGTGGTGACCACCGATTGTACACGGGCGGCAACGGCATCCCACTGGCGGGAAACGAACAACGCCAGCGCGCCCAGCGCGGCGCCCACCGCGTTGGTGACGTAAGCCAGCAATGCGTCCCACACCGTGTAGCCGTTTTCGTAAGCCAGCAGCGGAATAACGCGGGTGACCAGCATGGCGTTAAAATTGGCTACCATTAAAATGCCAATACTGAAAAACAACGCCCCCAGCGGCACGCTTTGCGTGAGTAAAAAGATGATGGCACCAAAC
>JAZRRV010000164.1:0-10084 GCA_045651085.1 Acutalibacteraceae bacterium | reverse complement strand
CAGAAAAGTTCCTGGATATCAAGTGCCGTGTCAATGGCCTCAAGCCCCATGCGTTTGTAGTGGTTGCCACGGTGCGCGCGCTGAAAATGCACGGCGGTTTGGCAAAAACCCAGTTGGCGGAGCAAGATTTGGGTGCGCTGGAACGCGGTATTCCCAACCTGTTGCGCCACGTTTCCAATATTAAAAACGTGTATCGTCTGCCGTGCGTGGTGGCGGTTAACCGTTTCCCGACCGACACGGACGAGGAAATTGAGTTTATTATTGCCAAGTGCCGCGAACTGGGCGTGAACACGGTGTTGTCCACGGTGTGGGCCGAAGGCGGCCGCGGCGGCGAAGCGTTGGCACGCGAAGTGGTGCGGTTGTGCGAAGAGGAGCAGGGGGATTTCACCTTCTCCTACGAACTGGACGGCAGCATTGAGGATAAAATTACCGCGGTGGTGCAAAAAATTTACGGCGGCGATGGCATTGCGTTGTTGCCCGCCGCGAAAAAGCAGATTGCGCAGCTTACGGCGCTTGGGTTTGACAAACTGCCCGTGTGCATTGCCAAAACGCAGTACAGTTTTTCGGATGACCCCGCTAAACTGGGCGCGCCGGAGGGCTTTACCGTAACGGTGAAAAACGTAAAAGTATCGGCCGGTGCCGGCTTCTTGGTGGTGCTGACGGGCGATATTTTGACAATGCCCGGTTTGCCGAAAGTACCCGCCGCAGAAGCCATTGACGTGGATGCAGACGGCAAGATTGTCGGTTTGTTCTAAAATCGGGCGGGTTAAGGATTTGTATAAACACTCTTGACAAGCGTAAAAGAGTGTGCTACAATGCAGACAATCGCATAATAAAAGATAGAGGCGCATCGCGCAAAGAGTACCCTGCTTATGACACACGGTGTCGGTTGCCAAGGCCGCAGGGGGAAGGTGCCGGTGCCGAAGTGAATGTCGTGGCGGGCATTTGGCTGGCAGTGCGGACAATATCCGTTCTGTTGTCGCAGCAATGCGGAGGGCTATCTCAGCGAATCCGATGGATTTGTTGTATTTTAGTGATAGCCCTGCGGTGTGCGCGGCTATCTCTTTTTTATGGCGGACAAGGAGGAATTTTGTATGAAAAACACCGTATTTACCGGCGCGGCAACCGCCATTATTACCCCACTTACCCGTGAGGGGATTGATTATGCCCAGTTTGCGCGCCTGATTGAGTGGCAAATTGCCGAGGGAATTGACGCCATTGTCGCCGTGGGTACCACCGGCGAGGGCTCCACGCTGACGGATGAGGAGCATTGCGAGGCCATTCGTTTTTGTGTGGAGCAGGTGGCGGGACGTGTGCCGGTGATTGCGGGCACCGGTTCCAACGACATTGCGTATGCCCAGCATTTAACCCAATTTGCGAGCGAGGCGGGCGCCGACGCGATGTTGTTAGTAACGCCGTATTATAACAAAGCCACCCAGCGCGGGATGTTCGAGTCGTTTACGGCGGTGGCAGACGTTAGCACCAAACCGTGTATTTTGTACAACGTGCCCGGCCGCACGGGTTGCAATCTACAACCCGCCACGGTGGCGGCGTTGGCTGACCACCCGAACATTGTGGCAATTAAGGAGGCCTGCGGGGATATTTCGCAGGTGGCTGGGCTCGCCGCGTTGTGTGGGGATAAGTTGGATATTTATTCCGGCAACGACGACCAAATTGTACCGATTTTGTCGTTGGGCGGCGCGGGCGTTATTTCGGTGTTGTCTAACGTGATGCCGCGGCAGACCGCAGCGCTGTGTCGCCGGTTTTTTGAGGGTGACGTGAAAGGCGCGGCGGCAATGCAGCTGCAGTTGTTGCCGCTTATTAACCAGTTGTTCTGCGAAGTGAACCCCATTCCCGTAAAAGCGGCGATGGCGGCACTGGGTTTTTGTGAGAACACCTTGCGCCTGCCGCTGACACCGATGGAGCCGCAAAACGAAGCGCGTTTGTTGGAACTGATGCGTGAAAACGGGTTGCTCGGCTAAGGAGAGAACGATGATGAAGGTTGGAATTTACGGATACGGCAACTTGGGCCGTGGCGTGGAGTGCGCGGTTTGCGCGGCTCCCGATGCGGAATTGGTGGGGATTTTTACCCGCCGCGACCCGCAAACCATCCACCCGCGCAGCGGTGTGCCGGTGTATGCGGACACGGAGTTGCCTAGGTTTCGTGACACGCTGGACGTGCTGATTTTATGCGGTGGCAGTGCCACTGACTTGCCCACTATGACCCCCGCGCTCGCGGCGGAGTTTAACGTGGTGGACAGTTTTGACACCCACGCCGCCATTCCGGAACATTTTGAGGCGGTGGATGCCGCTGCTTCCGCTTCCGGACATATCGCACTCATTTCGGCGGGGTGGGACCCGGGATTGTTCTCGCTCAACCGCTTATACGCTTCCGCGGTGTTGCCGCACGGCGGGGATTACACGTTTTGGGGCCGCGGCGTGAGCCAAGGCCATTCGGATGCCATTCGTCGTGTGGCGGGTGTGCTGGATGCACGCCAATACACCGTGCCGGTGCCGGAGGCACTGGAGGCGGTGCGTGCGGGGGATTGTCCCGAACTCACCACGCGCCAAAAGCACCGCCGCGAATGTTACGTGGTGGCGGAGGAGGGCGCGGATTTGGCGCGGATTGAGCGCGAAATTACACAAATGCCCAACTATTTTGCGGATTACGATACCACGGTGACGTTTATTACCGCGGAGGAGATGCAACGCGACCACAGCGGTATGCCGCACGGCGGCACGGTGATTCGCACCGGCACCACCGGATGGGACGGCGAGCATCACCACACGATTGAGTATCGGTTAACACTGGATTCTAACCCGGAATTTACCGCCAGCGTATTGGTGGCGTATGCCCGCGCAATTTGTCGTATGCACGCGCGTGGCGCGGTGGGGTGCCACACGGTGTTTGATATTGCACCGGGCGATTTATCGCCGTTGTCGCCCGCCGAACTGCGCGCGCATATGTTGTAACAGGCGGTATTACGTTTTCAAGAGAGGATTATTACCATGATTTGCCCGAACTTATCTGTTCGTGAGGACGGACAGTTATTATTTGCCGGCCAAGATACGGCGGCGTTGGCGGCGGCTTACGGCACGCCGTTGTATTTAATGGACGAGGACCGTATTCGCGAGCGTTGCCGCACGTATGTAACCGCGGCCAGCGAGGCGTTTGACGGCAATGCCCGTGTACTGTATGCTTCCAAAGCGGCATCGTTTAAGCGGATGTATGAGATAATGCGCGAGGAAGGAATGGGCGTGGACGTGGTGTCGCCCGGCGAGATTGCCACTGCTGCCCGTGCCGGATACCCGCTGGACAAGGCGTATTATCACTCCAACCATAAAAGCGATGCGGACATTGCTTATGCGATGGAGCAGGGCGTGGGGTATTTTGTGGTGGATAACACCGAAGAACTGTTGGCGGTGGAGCGCCTTGCCGCGGCGCGGGGGTGTCGTCAGCGTATTTTGTTGCGGTTAACCCCCGGCATTGACCCGCACACGTATGAGGCGGTTGCTACCGGCAAGGTGGACTCCAAATTCGGGTTTGCCATTGAAACGGGTCAGGCGGAGGAAGTTACCCGTTTGGCACTGCAACAACCCCACGTGGAGTTGGTGGGATTTCACAGTCACATCGGTTCACAGGTGTTTGATTCCGACGTGTTTTTCCAAGCGGCGGACGTGATGCTGGCGTATCTTGCCGCTATGAAAACCACCTACGGGCTGATAACGCAACAACTGAATTTGGGCGGCGGTTACGGTGTGCGTTACCGCGAGGACGACCCCGCGTTGGACATTGCTGCCAATTTGCACGAGGTGGGGGCGTACGTAAAGGAAAAGGCCGCGGCGTTGGGATTGACAATGCCCACCGTGTTGTTTGAGCCCGGACGCAGTATTGTGGCAGATGCGGGACTGACGTTGTACACGGTGAGTTCCGTAAAGCAGATACCGGGTTACAAAAATTACGTGGCGGTGGACGGCGGTATGACGGACAACCCCCGTTTTGCCTTGTACAACGCGCCCTATACGGTGGTAGCCGCCGGAAAAATGAACGAGCCGACCTCACTGTGTTGTGCGGTGGTGGGGCGGTGCTGCGAGAACGGGGATATTATCCAGGAATCGGTGCCGATGCCGGCCTCTTTGCAACGCGGCGACTTGGTTGCGTGCTTGACTACGGGTGCTTACAATTACTCCATGGCATCCAACTACAACCGCGTTCCTCGCCCGCCGGTGGTGATGTTGCGCGGCGGTGAATCGTACACGGCGGTGCGCCGCGAAACGTTGGAGGACATTACTGCGCTGGACGTATAAAAGCAAAAAAGAAAGCCACCTATGGCGTGCCATAGGTGGCTTTTGTGATGGTTATGATTACTTATTCTTCGTCCGCGTATTTCATTTCTGCCAACTGGGCAATCAATTTCACGGCGTTGGGGTAGCTGACAGCACTGGTGTTGATACACAAATCGTAGCAATTCGCGGTGCCCCATTTTTTGCCGGAGTAGAAGTTGTAGTAGTTGGCGCGTTTTTTATCGCTGCGGGTTACGCGGCTTTTGGCCTCCGCCGCGGTAAGACCATCGTGCTCCGCCACGCGTTTGGTACGGTCCTCCAAATTGGCGTGGATAAACACGGTGACCAAGTACGGGTATTTTTGCAGCACGTAATCCGCACAACGGCCGACAACAACGCACGCCCCTTTTTCCGAGAGGGAACGAATCGCGTCGAACTGGGCTTGGAACACCTGCTGGTTTACCGGCAGCGAGTAGTTGATAAGCCCCGTTTCGTTCATCGCGTAGGCGCCGGTGGACAGGGTGTACAGCAAACTGCTGGTGGGCTTTTCGTCAAAATATTCCAACACGTCTTTGGAAAGGCCGCTTTCCTCTGCCGCGTGGGTGAGCAGTTCTTTGTCGTAACACGGAATACCTAAATACTCCGCTAATCGCCGCCCGATTTCGTGCCCGCCGCTGCCGAACTGACGGGCAATGGTGATAATGACAGGATGTTTCATAATGTGGTCTCCCTTGTAATTAGTAACGGGCGAGATAACGGTCCAGCTCCCACTGGGTCACACGGATTTTGTATTCGTCCCATTCTTCGGTTTTGTGTTGCACGTAGCAAGAGAAAATGTGGTTGCCCAAGGTTTTGCGGACAAGTTCGTCCGCCTTCATAGCGCGGACGGCCTCCTTTAAGTTGGAGGGCAGGTGATGAATCCCGCGTGCTTCGCGCTCGTCCTCGTCCAGTTCAAACAGATTCATATCGGTTGATTCGGGCGGGGTTAAACCACGGCGGATACCGTCCAACCCGGCTGCCAAGCACAGTGCCAGCGCCAAATACGGGTTGGCGGACGGGTCCGGGTTGCGCAGTTCAATGCGCGTGCTTTCCCCGCGTGACGAGGGAACACGAATGAGCGGACTGCGGTTGCTGCCCGACCACGCAATGTACACCGGTGCTTCGTAACCGGAAACCAAGCGCTTATAGGAGTTCACCAGCGGGTTGGTGACCGCGCTCATCCCCTTGGCGTGCTCCAGCAAACCCGCAATAAACTGGTAGGCGGTTTGGCTGAGACCCAGTTTGTCTTCCGCGTCGTAAAACGCGTTTTTGCCGTTTTTGGTGAGCGACATATTCACGTGCATACCGCTGCCCGCTTTGCCGAACACCGGCTTGGGCATAAAGGTGGCGTACATATTGTGCTTGTCGGCAATGGTTTTTACCGCTAACTTGAAAGTAACGATGTTATCCGCCGCGGAAAGAGCGTCCGCATACTTAAAGTCAATTTCGTGCTGGCCGTTGGCCGTTTCGTGGTGGGAGGCCTCAATTTCAAAGCCCATTTCCTCCAATGTTAAGCACATATCGCGGCGGGCGGATTCTCCCAAGTCGGTGGGGCCGAGTTCAAAATAAGCGCCGCGGTCGCGCGTTTCGGTGGTGGGTTGGCGGTTTTCGTCCGTGTTAAACAGGAAGAATTCACATTCCGGACCGACGTTGAACCCGTCAAAGCCCATTTCCTTCGCTTCGCGCAGGACGCGTTTGAGCAGACCGCGCGGGTCCCCCTCAAACGGCGTGCCGTCCGGCTTGTATACGTCGCAAATTAAGCGCGCAACTTTGCAAGAATCTTTGTACCACGGGAAGATTAAAAAACTGTCGTAATCCGGATACAAGTACATATCCGACTCCTCAATACGAACAAAGCCCTCCACCGAGGAGCCGTCAAACATACACTGGTTGTTCAGTGCCTTTTGCAACTGGCTGGCGGTGATGGCAATGTTTTTGAACGAGCCGAAAATATCCGTAAATTGCAGGCGGATAAACCGAATGTCCTCTTCTTCCACAATGCGCACAATGTCTGCGGCAGTATACTTGCTCATAAGCGTCTCCTTTGCTTATCTTTATACTTATATGATATTATAAATTTTATAAAGTACAATTGTCAATAGTTTTTGCATAATTGGGCGGCGGTTGCGCGATACTATGCAGGAAAACCCCGTAAGGAGGAGCATATATGCCGCGAAAAGACCGCAGACCGACCCGCATTTACCCCGATAGCCGCCCGTCACCTACGGTATCCGCAACCGAACCGACGGTTACAGAACGTTGCGCCATACCAACAAAATCAGAATCAGCGTTGCCAACAGAAACAGACAACTCACCATCACCCCCGCGCTGACACCGCGTCGGCGCGGGGTTTCGCTTTGGGGAACCAGCCGTGCCGCCCGCAAGGCGGAGACCACCGTTTTGTACAGCAGCATGGTGAGCACGGCGTTCAAACAAGATTTGAGCAGGTTAAACGGCAAAATGGCGGGGAGAAGCAGCGCTTCTACCTGCTCGCGCGGGATACCCATATACAGCGGGGTGACCAACCAGTTCCACAACAACATACCCGCCGTAACCGACAAAACACCCAGAACCAATCCGAACACCACGGATTTTAGCGTGCGACGGCGGCGGTACAGGAGCGCCGCCGGACAGATAAACAGCGCGGAGGACAGTACGTTCATTACAAGACCGATAAGTCCGGTATCGCTGATGGTGACCATCTCTACCAGCGCCACCACCACCGCCATCAGTACCGCCGCGGCGGGGCCGTATAACATACCGCCGATGGCAAGCAGACAGTCCTTGGGTTCGTATTTCAAAAACAGTACCACGGGAATACGAAAGGTTGCCACGCAGGCAAACGCCAAGGCGCAGAACAGCGCCATCACAATGAGTTGGCGGGTATCAACGGCCGGTTTGTTTTTCATACAAATTCCTCCTGTTACATTAGCTTGCTTTAGCTACACGAAAAAACGCCCCGCAGTAACCATAACTGCGGGGCGTTGGTATAGCGTGTGCGCCGTCTTCTTTCATCCGGACTGTACCGTCGGCTTTGGAATTTCACCAAATCAGCGCCAAAGAGCGCTCGCGGGCTGTTACCGCCGGTGGGGAATTGCACCCCGCCCCGAAGACATTATCAATCTAAACATCAGTATATGCTTCTGCGCAGCGTTTGTCAAGCGAGGATTGCCTGCGCCAACAAAAAGTACATGAGCAACGACAGCGCGTCCACAATCGTAGTAATAAACGGGCTGGCCATAACGGCGGGGTCCGCCCCCACGCGCTTGGCAAGCAACGGCAAGGTACAACCCACCAACTTGGCAACTATCACCGTTGCCGCCAGTGCCAAGCACACGGTAACCGCTTCGCCGAGGGTGATGATACTGCCCAGTAACCAACGGTCAAAGACAATGATTTTTGCAAAAGCCGCTACCGCGAGCGCAACGGCGCAGAGTATGGCCACGCGTGCCTCTTTCCATACAATGCGCCCGACGTCACCCAGACGAACATCCCCCAGCGCCAGCGAACGAATGATGGTGACGGAGGATTGGCTGCCGCTGTTGCCGCCGGTGCCCATTAACATGGGGATAAAGGCGGTGAGCGCCATTGATGCCGCCAGCGCGGATTCAAACGACGTGATGATGACCCCCGTTACGGTGGCAGAGAGCATTAATATGAGCAACCACGGAATACGCCGCCGAAAAATCTCCCACACACCGGTTTTTAAGTAGGGCTTGTCATCGGGGGTGATGGCCGCCATTTTTTCCATATCTTCGGTGGCGGCCTCTTGCAGAATGTCCACCACGTCGTCCACCGTGATAATGCCTACCAGCCGGTCTTCGCTATCGACCACCGGCAGCGCCATTAAATCGTAGCGGGCGCACAGTTGTGCCGCTACCTCGCGGTCTTCCGTGGTGTGTACGGCGCGCACGCGTGTGCTCATTAAATCACCCACGCACGCCGTTTCGGGTGAGAGCAACAGTTCGCGCACCGTGAGCACCCCCAGCAGGTGACGGTCGCTGTCCGTGACGTAGCAGGTGTAAATCGTCTCCTTATCCGGCCCGTGGGCACGGATATACTGTAGCGCCGCCGCTACCGTCATACCGGCCTTTAAGTCCACAAATTCGGTGGTGAGTACGCTGCCGGCGCTGTTTTCCGGATAATGCAGCAGGCGGTTCAGCGTAACGCGTTCCTCCGGCGGAACCGTGCGCAACAACTGCTTAACTACGCCGGCGGGCAATTCTTCCAGCAAATCGGCGGCGTCGTCATCGTACAAGCCCGCCATAACTGCTGCCATCTCGCGCGTGGTGAACAAGCGCAGTAACGCCTCCCGCGTGTCGGTATCCATATAGGAAAACGCCCCCGCGGCGGCGGTTTTGGGTAACAAACGGTAAGCGGGCAATGCTTGCTCCGGCGGCAGGTTTTCGATAAGCGAGGCGATGTCCACCGGTTCCAGCGAAAGCAGTACGGTGCGTGCTTCGTCAAATTGACGAGCAGTAAGGTGTGCGGCCACGGTCTCGCACACGGGGATGAGCCAAGTTGTCATAAAAAATACCTCCTGTTTTTGCAAAACAGGAGGTAAAGAACACGGCAACATCCAAGAGAATGACAAACCGTCATTCTCTACGCGTGGCCGACAACGTATAAACCGCCTGTTTTGTTGTAAAATTTCTACTTCGAGGATTCGCAGGGTCCATACGTTTCACGACCTTTTCTTTAGAGTGATTTTATTATACCATAAGGGAACCGAACTCGCAATGGTTTTCGCCACGTTTTTTCGCCCGTCTTGCCGCAAATTTTTTCGCCATGCGCCAGCATGCCGAAAAAATTGTTTGTGACCCGGACAAAAAACCGACAGGCGAAAACTGCCTTGCACCTATGGGCAAAAATTTTTGTGAGATTTTTTGTTTGCGAAGGCGGGCAGGTGACGCCTGCCAACGACAAAAACGGAAAAATCGCCAAAAAGATTGCCCATAGGCATTGTGGGGTTCGGTTCTCTTATGGTATACCCGATATATGCCAAAAAAGCAAGAAAAATCCCATTTCACGCTTGCTTTTCTGGGGCGTTTTGGTGTATAATTTAACCAGAAAGTGTTATTTGGCAAGGGTTTTTCAGCGCGACGGGTGTCGCAGGAGGGTAGTATCTTGGCGATTGATTTGCATTGTCACACCAAAATTTCCGATGGTTCCTTGGGCATTGAAGAATTACTGGGAATTGCAAAACGGCGTGGGTTAGCGGCCGTATCCGTTACCGACCACGACAGTACGGCGGGTGCCACGCGTGCCGTTATTTTAGGAAAGCGAATGGGCGTGCGCGTTATTCACGGGGTGGAGTTTTCCACGGTGGACGGGCAACGCGGTAATCGGGCACATTTGCTTTGTTACGGGTGCGAGCACCCCGACCGATTGGAAGGATTGTGCCGCCGCGTTGGCGAAAGCCGCCGCGCCGCCGCACTGGAAATGATACGCAAGGTGATGCGGTATTATCCCATTACGCCGGATTTGGTGGTAAAATGTGCCGCCGGCAGTAACAATATTTACAAGGCGCACATTATGCACGCGTTGATAGATGCCGGGTATACGGACGGCATTTACGGGGAATTATATCAAAAGTTATTCGGTGCGGATGGTTGTGCCCGAGTGCCGGTTACGTATCCGGACGTGCGGGACGTATTAACCGCCATTCACGAAGCGGGCGGTGTGGCCGTTTTGGCGCACCCGTACCGGTACCATAACGAAGCGTTGCTGGAAGAGCTGCTGGAGCAAGGGCTGGACGGCG
>JAZRRV010000163.1:0-20945 GCA_045651085.1 Acutalibacteraceae bacterium | reverse complement strand
TCTCGAACTTGTTGCCATAGTCCGGGTTTTTTAACCCATTCAATTTTGGTGGGCAATTCCATATATCCTTGGGGTTGATATTCCCACGAGTAACTGTTTGGCTTTTTGTTATAGCGGATATATTGTTGTCGTCCATCACTACATTCGTAGATAATGCAGAAGTCACAACTGTGTAGGATACGAGAATTTGCTTTATCCTTAACCTTGATTGTAAGAACACGAGTGGAATCTTCGGTATAATCATATCTGAAAATAGAATATCCATAGGGGTTGGTAACCTTATCCAGACCCTTGTGAAGAATATTTCGTATTTCTTCAGCAGAATAGTTTTCATGTGGGTCATTTACTTCAATATTCACGTCAAAGTCAAAGCCAGTATTAGAGTTTCGGTCACGGGTTATCATTTTTCGCTTACTACTGCCTACGAAGTGATATTGGAATGTAAATTCATCTCTAACTTTGTCTTGCAACTTGTGGATAATTTCAAAGAGTTCATCTCTCACGGGTTTCCATTCTTCATTAGGAACATACTCAAAATCGTGCATAACTATAATGTCTCCTTTCATTTAAGATTAAATCATTACAGTATATCACTAAAATTTCTTTTGTCAATAATTTTATTATAATATTTTTACCACAATTTTACCACAGTTTCAAAACAAATTATAAAAAGTTATAAGAAGATATAAGAAAATTTTGATTTTTAGTGTTTTCTAAAGGCAAGTTATAAGAGGTTATAAGAATTCATAAGACTTTCTTAAAATCATTTTGAGCGTCCCCCCACCATGAAACTGTTGGACTGATATAAAAATCAAAAATATAACCCATTTATACTTGAGAGCGAGTGTAAATGGCTTAGTTTTTATGTAACAAAGAACTCTCTGCCATAACGGTAGAGAGTTCTTGCTTACTTGCGAGTAGGTTTCACATTGGAATCGGGGGTAATATCACCGGCAATGGTACCGTTGGCATCTTCAAACGCTTTAATATTCTCTCTTATTAAAACAAGAACCTGACTGTTCACGCTTCTGTCTTCGTAATCGGCAATGTATGCAATCTTATTCAGCATTTCTTCCTCAATTTGAAACACTTTAATAACCATAAAATCGCCCTCAATTACGCCGCAAAGCGCAAAAAAGACATTGTAAAATTGCCGTTGGATACGTAGCAACGACAACAGAACCGGAAGTAAAAACATCCCCCTTTCTTGTATTTTCGGCTTTTTTGCGCGAAAGACTGGACATTTTGGCAAAAGTCGTGTATACTATGTGCAGTATTCTGAATGGGACACTGTATTGCGGAAAACCTATAAAGGATGTGTTTCGAATGGCTGGGTTGTTGTTGTCTGATGTATCGGTTACAAACTCTGTTTCTGCCGAGCCGAAGGAGAACGCCGTGTATATTGTTAAAGAAGTTACGCCCGCCAAGCGGCCGGTGTACCGTTTTATAAAACGATTGTTGGATATTGTGTTGGCGATAGTTGCCGGTGTGTTGCTGTTTTTGCCTATGGCGGCTATTGCGCTTTGGGTGCGGCTGGATTCGCCCGGCCCCGCCATTTATGCGCAGGAGCGGTTGGGTAAAAACGGCAAACCGTTTGTTATTCGCAAGTTCCGCACGATGGTAATTGATGCGGAAAAGAACGGTCCTCAGTGGGCGGAGCGCAACGACCTGCGCGTGACCCGTGTGGGCAAGTTTTTGCGCAACACGCGGCTGGACGAATTGCCGCAGTTGTGGAACATTTTGGTGGGGGAAATGAGCTTGGTTGGCCCGCGACCGGAGCGCCCCTGTTTTTATGAGGAATTTGAAACGTATATTCACGGGTTCCGTAACCGTTTGGCGGTACAGCCGGGGCTCACGGGTTGGGCACAGGTAAACGGTGGGTACAATCTACGGCCGGAGGAAAAAGTAGTATACGATATGGAGTATATTGAAAACCAGTCGTTGGCAATGGACGCAAAATGCGTATTCCAAACCGTAAAACTGGTGTTCACGCACGAAGGCGCGCGTTGATATAAACACCGCAAACCGGCGAGGGGTTCCTTGCCGGTTTTTTGATAAACGTGGGGTAGTGACAGCGCATTGAAAAAGAAAGGAAGAGCGTATGGCACGCGAATGGCATTTGCGCGGGGTGAACCCGGAGGAATTGGTGCACAAAACGGAATCGGACGCCCCGCAAACACCGCGGGATAAGTGGGTAAACTTTTGGTATCATAATAAGTGGACCGTGTTGCTGGTCGCGGCGGCGGTGCTGATTGTGACGTGGTTAACCGTGCACACCGCCACGCTGGAAAAACCGGATTATTTGATTTGTATGGTCACGGGGCAAGAGGTGAGCGCGGAAGCCGACCGACAGTTGGAAGAATTGTTGGCAGTTTACGGTACGGACCGCAACGGTGACGGTACCGTGCGGGTGGAAGTGCAATGCCTGAACGTGGCGGCGGGTGCGGCTAATCCGCTTGCTACCACCAACCAACAAACGGTGATGGCGCATATTATGGCGCGGGACGTATCGTTGTGGGCAATGGTGCCGTCGTATTATACCGTAACGTTGCACACCGCGTTTGAGGGGCGCGAATCGGAGTTCTTTGTGCCGCTGAACCGTTTGACGGAAACTGCCGAGGGCGTAAGCAAGGACGCCGCCTATTGGGATTGGACAGGGGCCGATTTAACCAACGAGGAACGGTTTGCCACCTTGCCCAAGACGTTGTATTGGGGTGTGCGGGCATTGCCGGACAAGGCGTCGGACGCTCAAAAGCAAGAAGTGGCAGATATGGTAGCGTTTTTGGAAAAATTCGCCGCCTCCGTTAAATTTTCCGCCGGCGAATAAACGGGCGCGGGAACGGGCAACCTAGAAGAGACGCACGGAGTATTGTGTGTCACAATTCAAAAAAGGGGGCCTACCGGTATGAATAACCAAAACAATCAAAACCAGCAGAACAACCAGAATAACCAGAACAATCAGAACAGCCAGAACAACCAGAACAGCCAGAACAAACAAAACCAGCAAAACAAAAAGAATCAGCAGGAGCAGAACAAGCACAACAACCAGTTCTAATCTGCGGGGGGCGGTCGAGTGACCGCCCCTTTTTGCGTGCGGGTCTTGCGTTTTACGCGCGAGTGTGTTACAATGAAGCAACAACCGTCGGAAAGGATGGAAAGCAATGAGCGAACAACACGGGTTTCGTACCGCGTTGAGCGGTTTTTCCCGACAGGATGTGTTACAGTACATAGACGAAATGCGCCGCACATTCCACGAGGAGCGCGAAGAGAGCGAGGCGCAAATGATGCGTCTGCGGCAGGAACTGAGCGAAGCGCAGCAGGCATTGGCGGACGGCGCGCAAGCGGTAGCGAGTGCCGAGGAGAAAGCCGCGGCATTGGCGGCAGCGGAAGAACAAGTGCAGTCACTTACGGCAGAACTGGCAGATGCGCGCGCCGCGGTGGATGCGGCGCGGGAACAAGCATTGTCGGAGGAACTGGCGGCAGTGCGCCACGAAGTGCAGTCTGCCCGCGAGCGGGAGACGTCGCTGACGGCGCAATTGGCAGAAATGCATCAGGCCGTGGCATCGCTATGGCAAGAAAAAGAGGCACTGGAACAGCGCGTGGCGGCGGCACTTACGTTGGCGGATGAAATGCAAGCGCGTGCGGCAGCTTTTAAGCAACAATGCGGGGGCGGTGTGGTAGAAGAACCCGAAAACCCCGGCAAACCGATGGAGCAATGGTTGTTTTAACGGTAACTCCCGCCGTGCGGCGGTGTGATTTGTACAGAAGGAGTAATGCGCAATGGCAGAATTAACGTATGAAGTAGTAAAAGAACTGGGCGTGTTGTCGGAGTCGCCCACCGGCTGGCGCAAGGAGATTAATTTGGTGAGCTGGAATGGCCGCGACCCGAAGTATGATATTCGCGACTGGGCACCCGACCGTGCGAAAATGGGCAAGGGCGTGACGTTAACGGCGGACGAGGTAATTTTGCTTCGTGACCTGCTCGGCGAAATGGACGTATAAGGTATGGATGCTTTTATTGAACTGCTGAAAGCGTTGGTGCAAGGTATCGTACAGGGCATTACCGAATGGTTACCCGTGAGCAGTACCGGTCACCTGATTTTGGTGGATGCGTTTTGGCCGTTTTCTTTTTCGCAAGAGTTTTTCGATTTGTTTAAGGTGCTCATTCAGTTGGGGTCTATTTTGGCGGTGTTGGTACTGTATTTCCGCAAATTAAACCCGTTTTCGCGGCTAAAAACACCGCAGGAACGCACCGGCACGTGGCGGTTGTGGGGGATGGTGCTAATCGCCAGTATTCCCGCTATGATGATTGGTTTACCGCTGGATGATATTGTGGACGAATGGCTGTCCGACCCGTTGGTGATTGCCGGCACCTTGGTGCTATACGGTGTGTTGTTCTTGTGGCTGGAAAGCCGGGAACGTACTCCGCGATTTCACACGCCGGCGGACATTGGGTGGCGCACCGCGCTGGCGATGGGTTGCTTCCAAGCGTTGGCGCTGGTGCCGGGCACGTCTCGCTCGGGCGCGACCATTTTAGGTGCCGTGTTGCTGGGTTGCTCGCGCTATGCGGCGGCGGAATTTTCGTTCTTTATGGCCATACCCGCTATGGCAGGTGCCAGCGGGTTAAAGGTGCTCAAGTACTTACTGTCGGGGTTATCGCTCTCCGGTGCGGAATGGGCCGCCTTGGCCGTGGGGATGGTGGTATCCTTTGTGGTGTCGGTGCTGGTCATTCGCTTGCTGATGGACTTTATTAAAAAACACGATTTCAAGCCGTTTGGCTGGTATCGCATTGCGCTGGGCGCGGTGTTGGTCGTGTTATTGGCAACCGGTGCGTTGGACAGTCGGTGGCTATCCTAAAACCATAAAACAGTCCCCTGCCTTGCGGCAGGGGTCATTTTTTGAGGAAAATAACAAAAATTTGTTCGATTTTTTGCGTAAAACCCTTGATTTTCGAAAAAAGATGCGGTATACTGAGAAGGTAAAAGAAAACAGACGTTCGGAATCTCCGAGCGGCGGAAGTGAGGGCGAACGATATGGCGGATAAGAAAAAGGCGGCGGTGGAGCGTCCGGCGCCGGCAAATAACAAGCAAAAGGCATTGGAAACGGCGTTGGCTCAAATTGAAAAAACATACGGCAAGGGCGCGGTAATGCGTCTGGGAGAAAACGCCAATATGAACGTGGAGTGTATTCCCACCGGTTCGCTCACACTGGACTTAGCGCTGGGCGTGGGCGGCTTCCCGCGCGGGCGTATTACGGAAATTTACGGGCCGGAGGCATCCGGTAAAACCACCTTGGCATTGCACGCTGTGGCGGAAGCGCAAAAGCGCGGCGGCGAAGCAGCGTACATTGACGTGGAGCACGCGCTTGACCCGGTGTATGCGCGCGCATTAGGCGTGGACGTGGATTCGTTGTTGGTTTCTCAGCCGGATACCGGCGAGCAAGCGTTGGAAATCGCGGAGGCGCTCATTCGTTCCGGCGCGGTGGATATGCTGGTGGTAGACTCGGTGGCGGCGCTCGTACCGCGGCAGGAGATTGAGGGCGAAATGGGCGATTCCCACGTGGGGTTGCAGGCGCGGTTGATGTCGCAAGCCATGCGCAAATTAGCCGGTGCCGTGGGCAAAACCGGTTGTGTGGCGATTTTTATCAACCAATTGCGCCTCAAAGTCGGCGTGGTATACGGCAATCCGGAGGTGACTGCCGGCGGTAACGCGTTAAAGTATTACGCGTCGGTACGGTTGGACGTTCGCCGTCAGGAAACGCTGAAAAATGCGGGCGGCGCGTATGGTTCGCACACTCGTGTCCGCGTGGTGAAAAACAAGGTGGCACCGCCGTTCAAAGAGGCGGAGTTCGACGTGATTTACGGCAAGGGCATTTCGCGTATGGGCGAGTTGCTGGACGTGGCGATTGAATTGGACGTGATTCAGAAATCCGGTTCGTGGTTCTCGTACAAAGAGGAGCGTTTGGGACAAGGACGCGACAACGTGCGCGACTTTTTACAAGCGAACCCTGAGTTAAGCGCCGAAATTGAAGCGCAGGTAGTGGAATTGCTGCGCAACCGCGCGGGGGAGGAAAAAGCGGAAACAACCGCCGCACCGGTGGAAATCCCGATTGCCGCGGCGGCACAGTATACGGCCGGCAGTGCGCGTGCCAACATTGATATTATGGTGGACGACCAATGAAGATAACGGCAGTGCGCCCGATGCGCGGTCATCGGGTGTGGCTGACGATGGACGACGGTGAGGGTTTCGCCGTGGATAAGACAACGTGGGAGGAATCCCCCTATGGGGTGGGTTCCTCTTTGTCGTGCGAAGAGAGGGAGGCGTTGTGCGCGGATTCGGCACGGCGGCGGGCAGAAAGCAAAGCGGTATTTTTGCTGGCAAAACGTGACCATTCTCGGCGCGAACTGGAACAAAAATTGTGCCGTGAAAAGGGACGGTATCATCCCGAATGCCGCGAGGCGGCGGCTGCCGCCGCGGCGCGGATGGCGGAATTGGGGTATGTGAACGACGAGGCATACGCCCAACGGTTGGCGGAACAGTTTGCACGGGTAAAACTGTACCCGCGCCGCCGCATTACAGAGGAATTGGCTAAGCGTGGCATTGCGCGCGACTTAGCCCGTGCCGCTGCCGATGCCGTGGAGTTGGACGAAGTGGAAATGGCTCTTGCTTTTTTGACGAAAAAACGGTATACTGTACCTCAGAATACACAGGAGTTGCAGCGGGTAGCTGCCGCTATGGCGCGGTACGGCTACGGGGCGGATACCGTCCGCCGTGCGTTGTCCCTGTGGCAGGAAGAGGAATCGCCGGATGAGTAAAGTTGCAATCGTATCGCTGGGGTGCCCGAAAAATCAAATGGATGCCGAACTGATGTTGGCCAAACTGCGGGATGCGGGGTTTACCCTTACCACGGACAGCGGCACGGCCGACGTGGTGATAGTGAACACCTGCGGTTTTATTGAGGATGCTAAGCGCGAAGCCATTGATAATATTTTAGAATTGGCGCAATTAAAAGCGGAGGGGCGTATTCGCGGCCTTGTGGTAACGGGGTGCTTGGCGCAGCGCTATCGCGAGGAACTGGCGCGCGAATTGCCGGAGTGCGATGCGGTGCTCGGTTTGGGTGCTAACGGTGACATTGTGCAGGCGGTGCGTACTGTTTTGGCGGGTGAGCGGATGCAATCGTTCCCGCCGCTGGAGTGCTGGCCGCTGGACGGCGACCGCGTGCAGAGCACACCCTCGTTTTATGCCTATTTGCGGGTGGCGGACGGGTGCAATAACCGTTGCACCTATTGTGCCATTCCGATTATTCGCGGCGGGTTGCGTAGCCGCTCTATGGATACCTTGGTGGCGGAGGCGGAAACGCTGGCGGCAAACGGCGTGAGAGAACTGGTGTTGGTAGCGCAGGACACCACCGTATACGGTGTGGATTTGGCGGGGCGTTCACTGCTTCCCGAATTGCTGGAACGGTTATGCCGAATAGACGGTTTGCGTTGGATTCGGTTGTTGTACGGGTACCCTGAGCACATTACGGACGAATTGTTAGACGTGATGGCGCGGGAAGAAAAGATTGTGAAATACTTGGATATGCCGCTGCAACACGCCAGCGGGCGGGTGCTGAAAGCCATGAACCGTCCGGGGGACCGCCAAAGTTTAACGACGTTGGTGGCACGGGTACGCTCACGCGTGCCGGGAATTGTGTTGCGCACCACCGTGATGGTGGGTTTCCCGGGCGAGAGTGAAGCGGATTTTGAAGAACTGTGCGCTTTTATTCGAGAAGCAAAGTTTGAACGATTGGGTTGCTTTACCTACTCTGCCGAGGAGGGAACCGTGGCGGCTACCTTGCCTTCAGCGGTGCCGCAGGATGTTAAGGAACACCGCCGCGACGTGGTGATGGAACTGCAAACCCGTATGGCGGACGCCTATCAGGACGCTCAGGTGGGTCGTATTGTGCCGGTGTTGGTGGAATCGTTTGACCGATATGCGGAATGTTGGTTTGGGCGCTCGCCCGCCGATGCGCCGGAGATTGATGCTAAGGTATTCTTTTCTGCCAAGCGACCGGTGAAGCCGGGCGACTTGGTGGATGTGCAAATTACCGACCGATTGGATTGGGATTTGGTGGGGGAACTCGTATGAATTTACCGAACAAATTAACTGTGATACGCATTGTACTGGCACCGTTGTTTTTGTTGCTTGCGTTGTGGGAATTTCCGTTCCATTCGTTGGCGGCGGGGCTGGTGTTTGGTGCGGCGGCACTGACCGATATGTTTGACGGGCGCATCGCCCGTTCTCGCGGGTTGATTACCAATTTGGGCAAGTTTTTGGACCCGTTAGCGGATAAAATGCTTACCACGGCGGCCTTGTTGGCGTTTTTGGTTACAGGGCATTTGGACGTATGGGCGTTGATGGTGGTGCTCACCCGTGAGTTTATGGTTACCTCTGTGCGGTTGGTGGCCGCAAAAGAGGATGTTGTGATTGCGGCGAACGGTTGGGGCAAAGCCAAAACCGTGGCACAGTTTGTAGCCATTTTGTTTGAACTGGCGGCGTTGGAATGGGCAAGTTGGCAGAACGGACTGCTTGCCGGTGCCCATCTGCCGGATGCGGCGTTTACCGTACCGCTATTTATCGGTTACGTGTTGTTGTGGGTATCGGTGGCCTTGACGGCAATTTCGGGCGTGCAATACGTATGGGGAAACCGTCATTTTTTTGCAACTGAAAAATAAGGGTAGATTTTTTTGAAAAGTCTGCTATAATAATATAAGAATGAAAAATGCGAGGAACGGGAGAAGTACCCGTGCGGCACCGCGGCAGAGAGAACGCGTCATCGGCTGAAAGCGCGTTCAGCGGAACACACGGCGAAAATGCACCCGTGAGCAGGTCGGGGGAACGGCGCAGTGCGCTCAGTATCTTGGCACGGCGGCCGCCGTTATTGGCTTAGAGTAAAACGCGAAGTGGAACCGTGCACAGCACCTTCGCCGCACGATATGGTGTGGCAGGGTGCATTTTTTATGAGGAGGACCGGTATGTTTGAGCGATTTCGAGAAGATATTGCGGTAATCCGCGAAAAAGACCCTGCCGCGCGCTCGGCGCTGGAAGTGGCTTTGTTATATAATGGGTTTAAGGCAGTGCGTGCGCACCGCAAGGCAAATTGGTGCTACCGCCACGGGTTGCATTTTTTGGCGCGGGCGATTTCGCAGCGGTGTGTGCGGCGGACAAATATTGAAATCCATCCGGGCGCGACCATTGGGCGGCGGTTGTTTATTGACCACGGTACCGGTGTGGTGATTGGCGAAACCGCCGTTATCGGGGACGATTGCACCTTATATCAAGGCGTAACACTGGGCGGTACCGGTAAGGATACGGGTAAGCGGCATCCCACGTTGGGTAACCACGTATTAGTGGGTGCCGGTGCTAAGGTGCTCGGCCCGATTACGATTGGCGATAACGTGCGTATTGCGGCCGGTGCCGTCGTGCTGGGAGATATTCCCGACGATGCCACGGCGGTAGGCGTTCCCGCACGCGTGGTACGGGTGGCAGGCGAAAAAGTGGTAGAGCAACTGGATCAGATAAACGTGCCCGACCCGCTGATGCAAGAAATTGAAACGTTAAAAAACCGATTGGCTGTATTGGAAGCAAAGGAGAATGAGCAATGAGAATTTACAACACCATGGCGCGGGAAAAAGAGGAGTTAAAAACGCTGGAGGATGGCGTGGTACGCATTTATGCTTGCGGACCGACGGTGTACAACTACATTCACATCGGCAATGCGCGGCCGCTTTGCGTATTCGACGTGTTGCGCCGCTATTTGGAGTGGCGCGGCTGGGACGTGCGGTTTGTACAGAATTTTACCGATATTGACGACAAGATTATTCGCCGTGCAGTGGAAGAGGGCGTGGATTACGCTACCATTGCGGAGCGGTATATTGCGGAATTCAAAGTCGATGCTGCCGGGCTGGGCGTGCGTGAGGCGACGGTGCACCCCCGTGCGACGGAGAACATGGAAGAGATTATTGACATTATTCGCACGTTAGAGGAAAAGGGTTACGCCTATCGTGCCAATAACGGTGACGTGTATTTCCGCACGCGGCGCGACGCGGGATACGGCAAACTTTCTCATCAGCCGATTGACGATTTGGAATCGGGCGCACGCATTGGCATTGGGGAAGAGAAAGAGGATGCTTTGGACTTTGCGTTGTGGAAAGCCGCAAAACCGGGCGAGCCGTTTTGGGAATCGCCGTGGAGCGCAGGTCGCCCCGGCTGGCACATTGAATGTTCCGCCATGGCGCGCCGGTATTTGGGGCGGTCGATTGACATTCACTGCGGCGGGCAGGATTTGATTTTCCCCCACCACGAAAACGAGGTGGCCCAAAGCGAGTGCTGCAACGATGCGCCGTTTGCGCGGTATTGGATGCACAACGGCTATATTAACGTGGACAACAAAAAAATGTCCAAATCGTTGGGCAATTTCTTTACGGTGCGCGATGTGGCAGAGAAGTTTGGGTATGAACCGATTCGGTTTTTCTTAATTTCTTCTTCCTACCGCAGTCCCATTAACTATAACGACGAGAGCATTGAGCAAGCAACCGCGGCGCTGGAGCGGTTGTATAACTGCCGTGGCGGATTGGAATTTGCGTTAAAGAACGCGCCGGCGGGAGAAGCCGATGCGGCCGTAACGGCGTTTTGTGATAAGCGGCGCGACCAGTTTATTGCCGCTATGGATGACGATTTGAACACGGCGGACGCGATTGCGGCTTTGTTTGAATTGGCCAAAGATTGCAACCGTATGGTGGCAGACGGTACGGCGACAGCCGGTAGCGTGGAGACGGCGCTGAACACCTTTAACGAACTGGCAGACGTGCTGGGACTGTTGTATGCACGTGCGGCGAGCGGCGACGACGATGCCGAGATTGAGGCGTTGGTGGCGGCGCGCACCGCGGCACGTGCCGAGAAAAACTGGGCAGAGTCCGACCGTATTCGCGATGAGTTGAAAACGCGGGGGATTGTGATAGAGGATACGCCGCAGGGTGCTAAGTGGCATCGTGTATAATGCTAATAACCAAGGCACGCCGAGGGAACTCGGCGTGCTTTTTATGTGCGTGGAGCGTATAAACCGCCGTGAGAATGGGTAGGTTACTTGGTGAGAAGGGATGTGGGTGTGATGTTCGGAAAAACGGAGACGATTACGATGAAATTGGACGGCGTGCATAATACCGCGACTCGGCGCACGGCTGTACAAACCTTGCGGGGGTTGGACGGTGTGCACACGGCATCCATAAAAGGAGATACGGCGCAGGTGGCGTTTTACCCTGAACACACCACCGTGTCAGCCCTAACTGCCGCACTGGCACAGGCAGGGTTTGCGGTGATATGAGGGAAGAAAACACACAAGCACGCAAGGGAGCCCTTGCGTGCTTGTGTGTTTATGAGGAGAGCCGTCGGCGCAGTTCGTGTAAGATGACTCGTTCGCGACGGGAAACCTGCACCTGGGTCATTCCCAGCGCTTCGGCGGTGTGTTGTTGCGTTTTACGGCGAAAATAGCGCAGTTCAACCAGTGCACGGTCGTGTTCATCTAAGTCCGCCAGCACCTGCCGCAGGGCCAGTCGGTCGGTAATGCTTTCTTCCGGGGCGGCAACGGGTAAGTCAATTTCGTTGCCGTCGGCATCCTCACCGCTGCGCGTGAGCGACAAAGCGGGTAGCGAGGCACCCAAGGCCTCGGCGGCTTGCTCCGGTTCAATACCAAGTGCTTCTGCTAACTCGTTTACGGTGGGCTCGCGGCCCGTGCGGAGTTGAAAGGCATCTCGCTCGCGGCTGACTTTGAGCGAAAGTTCTTTGAGAGAGCGGCTAACTTTGACAGTGCCGCCATCGCGGAACAGACGGCGAATTTCCCCCAAAATAACGGGGACGGCATAGGTGGATAGTTTGAGACCGCGGGTTTCGTCAAATCCGTCCACCGCTTTCACCAGTCCCATACACCCGGCTTGGTACAGGTCGTCGTATTCCACACCACGCCCCAAAAATCGTCGCGCGCAGGTGTGTACCAACCCCAAATTGGCGCAAATGCGTTCGTCGCGTGTCAAACCGCACTCGCCTGCCGTTCACGTACGGCTATGTACTTTTCCAGTGTAACCGTGGTGCCGCGACCGGGGCGAGAGGTGACTCGCAGACGGTCGGTAAAACTTTCCATTACTGAAAAACCCAATCCCGAACGGTCGTCGCCGCCGGTGGTGTACAGCGGCTCCATGGCTTGCGTAACGTTGGGAATACCGCAACCGCGGTCGCGGATTTTAATAACCGTGCGCCCGTCGGCGTACAAACGCATCTGGATGGTGACGGTGCCGATGGTGTCGCGGTAAGCGTGGACAATGCAGTTAGTGACCGCTTCCGATACGGCGGTGCGCAGGTCGGCGAGTTCGTCCACGGCGGGGTCCAGCTGCGCCAAAAACGAAGCGACCGCCGCACGGGCAAACGCTTCGTTGGCCGAACGGCTGGGAAAGGTGAGTTTCATTTCATTGAGTGGTTGTTTCATAAACGGGTAACCTCCTTGTGAGTGGATTCGTCCCAAATAGGCAATTTTTCCAAACCGGCGAGTTTCATAACGCGGCGCAGGCGCTCCGAAGCGCCCACTACGGCGAGTGTTCCTTTCCGTGCAACCAGCAAACGGTAGCGACCCATAATCAAGCCAATACCGGAACTGTCCATAAAGGTGACACCGGAAAAATCCAACCGCAGGCGTTTGGCGGACGACCGTTCCACCGCGCTGTCAATTTGCTCGCGTACGTCGCGCGCGGCGTGGTGGTCCAATTCGCCCGTCAGCCACACGGTGAGCGTACCTTGTTCGGTGCTCATACGTATTACCATAGCGATACCTCCGTTTCGTATATGCTTAGCATACGGCTTGTCCGTTGCGAAAACAAGGGAAACACGGCGAACAACACAGGCGATTTTTACCTTTTTGAATATTTGCCGGTCAGCGGTACAACAACGCGTATAAAAATAAATACACAATATATTGTGTTTGCTGTTGACAAAAGGAACGAGATGTAGTAATATAAGAGAGCACTCTCGTGGTGAGAGCCGTTGTTTTCACCCTAAAAATAAGAGGAAGTAAGAGGAGATGGGTAGGATGATTCAATCCATTCGCAAGCGCAACGGGGAGACGGTAGCGTTTGACGCGAAAAAGATTAAGGAAGCTATGCACAAGGCAAGCATTGCCGTGGCGGACGAAAAGATTCCCGCACGAGTACTCACGGAATTAACCCAGAAAGTGGTGGATGCCATTCCGGCAGGGGAGGTACCCACCGTAGAGCAGGTTCAAGATTTGGTGGAGCAAGTGCTGATTGCCGCGGGTTACGGCAAAACGGCCAAGGCGTACATTTTGTACCGTGCGGAACACACCAAGATTCGTCAATCGGAAGCCGATTTGATGGATATATACAAAGAGTTGACCTTCTCGTATGCGAAGGACGCGGATATTAAGCGCGAGAACGCGAATATTGATGCGGACACCGCTATGGGCACGATGTTAAAGTACGGCTCGGAGGGCTCTAAGTATTTTATTGACAACTACATTTTGCCGAAGGATATTGCCGCCGCGCACATCAACGGCGATATTCACATTCACGACAAAGATTTTTATATGTTAACGGAAACCTGCTGCCAGATTGATTTGCTGAATCTGTTTAACCACGGGTTCTCTACGGGGCACGGTTGCTTGCGTGAACCGAACGGGATTCAAAGTTATTCCGCGCTGGCGTGTATTGCCATTCAAGCCAACCAAAACGAAATGCACGGCGGCCAGAGTATCCCCAACTTTGATTACGCGATGGCACCGGGCGTGGCGAAAACGTATCGTCGGGAATACTTCCGCGCGTTGGCGGAGTTTTTGATGGTGCGCTTTGGAATGACCGCCACCGATGCGGAAGCGTTGGCCGCCACCGCGCGCGAGGAAATGGGCGTGCAAGTGGCCATGGGCAACGCAGACGACGTGGCACAAGTGTTGCAAAATTGGTTGCCGAAGCACCAGCGCGCGGGCGGGTTCCAACCCATTTCTCCCGCACAGGCAGAGGAAGCGCACGATTTTGCTGCGGCAACCGCGTGGCGGCAGACCGACCGTGCCACTTACCAAGCAATGGAAGCGTTTGTGCACAACTTGAACACGATGAACTCCCGCGCGGGTGCACAGGTGCCGTTTAGCTCGGTGAACTATGGTACCGACACCTCGCCCGAGGCGCGGATGGTGATTCGCAACTTGTTGCTCGCGACGGATTCCGGTTTGGGCAACGGCGAAACGCCGATTTTCCCGGTGCAGATTTTCAAGGTGAAAGAGGGCGTCAACTACAACCCCTGTGACCCCAACTACGACTTGTTCAAGTTGGCAATGAAAACCTCTGCCAAACGGTTGTTCCCCAACTTCAGCTTTTTGGATGCGCCGTTTAACCTGCAATACTACCGTGCCGGCGACTACAACACCGAAGTGGCGTATATGGGTTGCCGTACCCGCGTAATGGGTAACGTGCACGACCGTAACCGTGAAGTGACTTGCGGCCGCGGCAACTTGAGCTTTACTTCTATTAACCTGCCGCGTATCGGCATTGAGGCCAAGGGCGATATTGATAAATTCTATCGTTTGCTCGACCAGCGGATTGACTTGGTATGCCGCCAGTTGTTGCATCGGTTCAAAATTCAGTGCAGCAAAAAGGTGCGCAATTACCCGTTCTTAATGGGACAAGGCGTGTGGATTGATTCCGAGCAACTTGGTCCGGACGACAGCGTGGAAGAAGTGCTGAAACACGGTACGCTGAGCATGGGCTTCATCGGCTTGGCGGAAACGTTAAAAGCGTTAACCGGTAAGCACCACGGCGAGAGCGAAGAAAGCCGCAAGTTGGGCTTTGAGATTATCACGTATATGCGCAACCGTATGGACGAGCAGTCCAAACAAACGGGGCTGAACTTCACCTTGTTGGCCACCCCCGCCGAGGGTTTGAGCGGACGGTTTGTGCGTATTGATAAGCAGATTTACGGCGAAATTGCCGGTGTGACCGACCGCGATTATTACACCAACTCGTTCCACGTGCCGGTGCATTACAACATCAGCGCGCACAAGAAGATTGGAATTGAAGGCCCGTTCCACGCCCTTACCAACGCAGGGCACATCAGTTACGTGGAACTGGACGGCGACACCTGCAAGAACCTGGAAGCGTTTGAGGCCGTTATTCGTTGTATGAAGGAAGCTGGCGTGGGCTACGGTTCGGTAAACCATCCGGTGGACCGCGACCCGGTGTGTGGGTACACCGGCGTGATTAACGAAGTGTGTCCGCGTTGCGGACGCCGCGAGGGCGAATCGGTGAGCGTAGAGAAACTCAATGAGTTGCGCAAACTGTATCCGCATATGCCTCATTTCTGCGGTTGCGAATAATCCGCAGTGTTAATAATTACATAATAAAGGAGATGGACTGTATGGAAAAGAAAACGTGTACCACAGAAGTGGGCAAGGGTATGAAATTTGAGCGTATTCGTCGTATTACCGGGTATTTGGTAGGCACGACCGACCGTTTTAACAACGCAAAACGCGCCGAGGAGAGAGAGCGTGTCAAGCATGGGCTTGGTGATTGACGTTTGCGGTATTGAGCCGGAATCCATTGTGGACGGACCGGGGTTTCGGTACGTGGTGTTTGTACAGGGTTGTCCGCACCACTGCCCCGGTTGCCACAATCCGCAGTCGCACGCGTTTGGGTGCGGGCAACCCCGCACGGTGGACGAATTGCTGGCGGAAATGGATGAAAATCCGCTGTTGGCGGGCGTCACGCTTTCGGGCGGGGAACCGTTTTGTCAGGCGGAGGCGCTGTGCGAACTGGCGCGGCGTGTACACGAGCGCGGCAAGACGGTGGTTGCCTATTCCGGTTGGACGGTGGAGCAACTGCTGGAAAAAGGGCGTACCGAGCCCGCCGTGCGGGCGTTGTTGGCCGAAGTGGATACGTTGATTGACGGCCCGTATGTGGAGGCGCAGCGGGACTTGGAATTGCAGTTTCGCGGTAGCCGCAACCAGCGCGTCATTGATTTGCCCGCGTGGCTTTCGGAACACAGTTAAAAAAAGCACGTACTGTGAGAACAGTACGTGCTTTTTGCTTTTACGGGGAGCGTCGGGTACGGGTGTGTTGACAAAACGCGTTGTCCGGTGATACCATAAAGTAAAAAATGCGAAGACGAAAGGAAGGAAACGGATGGTGTGTTCGTTATGCCCGCGACGTTGCGGGGCAAAGCGGACGGCGACGGACGGCAACGGCTGGTGTGGGTTACCGGATACGGCGCTGGTGGCGCGGGCAGCGCTGCATCGCGGGGAAGAACCGTGCATCAGCGGGGACGACCCGCAGCGCGGGTCGGGTACCGTGTTTTTTGCGGGATGTACGCTGGCGTGTGCGTTTTGCCAAAACCACACCATCAGCCGCGGGCCCGCCGGGGTGGCGGTGAGTGTGGCGCGATTGGCAGAAATTTTTGCCGAATTGGTGGCCGAGGGAGCGCATAATATCAATTTGGTGAGCCCCACGCCGTACGTACCGGTGATTCGTGAAGCGTTATTGCGGTATCGCCCGCCGGTACCGGTAATATATAACACGGGTGGGTATGAGCGGGTGGAAACGTTGCGCGCCTTGGACGGATTGGTGGATGTGTATCTTCCCGATTACAAATATGCGGATGCGGCGCTGGCACAAGCGTTGTCCGGCGCTGCGCATTACCCCGAAACGGCGATGAGTGCCATAACTGAGATGGTGCGACAGACCGGTCCGGTTGAGCTGGATGAGCAGGGGCTCATTCGTCGCGGTACAATGGTGCGGCACTTGGTGTTGCCGGGACACACGGCAAACTCTATGGCGTGTTTAACCCGTTTGGCGGAGGTGCTTCCGCGGGGGTGTTATGTCAGTTTAATGTTTCAATATACGCCGATGGGGGATGTCGCGGGGTTTCCTGCGTTGTCGCGGCGGGTGACGGTGCGTGAGTGCAACAAGGTGTGGGAGCATTTGTTGGCGCTGGGCTTGACCGACGGGTACGTACAAAGCCGGGACAGTGCGGGTGTGGCAATGATACCGTCGTTTGATTTAACGGGCGTTGACCCGAAGTAAAAGTTGTGATATACTAAATCTTGGCTAAGAAGGAGGCGCACGGAATGGATTTTCAGCATCGTACTTGGGCCGCGGTGTCGACTGATGCGGTAGCGCACAATTATCGGTTATTGCGGGAACGTTTAGCCCCGTCTTGCCGTGTAATCGCCGTTGTAAAAGCGGACGGATACGGTCATGGTGCGCCGGCGGTGGCACAAGCGTTGCAGGCGGCGGGGGCGGATATGTTTGCCGTAGCCACTGCCGATGAAGCCGCCGAACTGCGCGAAGCGGGCATTGTACAGCCGCTTCTTATTTTGTCGTATACGCCGCCGGTTGAGGCGGCGCGTTTGGCGGCGATGAACGCCGCCGTAGCGGTGGCGGACGGTGACCACGCCGCTGCTCTGAACGCCGCGGCGGTTGAAGCCGGCGTAACGTTGGATGTGCATATCAAAATAGATACCGGAATGTCGCGGTTAGGTTTTGTATATCGCGGCGCGGACGATACCGCCGCGCTGGATGCGGTTGCCGCCGCGTGTGAACTGCCCGCACTAAACGCGGTGGGGTTGTTTACACATTTTGCCTGTGCGGACGAGGAAGACGAGCGAATGACTCGTTTGCAGTTTGCGCGGTTTGAGGAAGCCACGCACCGCTTGCGTGAGCGTGGAGTGACTTTTGCGATGCGGCATTGCTGTAACAGTGCGGCGGCGCTGCGGTTTCCCGAAATGCAGTTGGATGCGGTGCGCCCCGGTATTGTGTTATATGGGTTGCCGCCCGCACCGTGGATGGCATCACTGGCGCCGCTGTTGCCGGCGTTGTCGTTGCGTTCCGTGGTGGCGCAGGTAAAACGTGTTCCCGCGGGCGAAGTGGTGAGTTACGGTGCTACGTTTGCCACCGCACGGGGCACGGTATTGGCCACCGTGCCGGTGGGGTATGCCGACGGTTTACCCCGTTGTGCGGGGAACCGCGCGGCGTTGCTGGTGCGCGGTTGTCGCGCGCCGCTGGTCGGGCGGGTATGTATGGACCAATGTTTGTTGGACGTAACGGATATTCCCGGTGTGTGCGCGGGGGACGTGGTAACGGTGTTTGGTGAAGGGTTACCGACAGACGAATTGGCCGCCGCCACGGAGACGGTGGGGTATGAACTGATTTGCCGTATCGGCAAACGCGTTCCCCGAATGTACGAGAGGTGAGCAAGATGACACAATACGTTCCTACGGTGTTGCGGCGCGACATCGCAGTAGATGCGGTGGTGACTGTACATTATTTAGAGCATACTAAGAACTATGTGTTTGACGGCGAAGAACACGATTTTTGGGAACTGGTATACGTGGACAAAGGGCATATTCAGGAAACGGCGGGCTCGGTGGTACACGAACTTTCGCAGGGGCAGTATATGTTTCATCGCCCCAACGAGTATCACAACCTATGCGCCAACGGCACTGTAGCGCCCAATATTGTGATTGTGTCGTTCGTCTCACACTCTCCCGCTATGGCGGAATTTGTAGGAAGAAAAGGGTATGCTACGCAGTACCAGCGGGATACGCTTTCGCGTTTGATTCACGAAGCACGGCAAGCGTTTTCTTGCCCGCTTGGTGACCCTGCTGTGTTGCAAATGACCTGTGAGGAAGAAGCACCGTTTGGTTCGCAACAAATGGTGGCGCTGTTGTTGGAAAGTTTGTTGATTGATATGCTGCGTGAACCGATTCCCGTAACCGAACGGCCGCGGGTATCTTCGTCGGTTAAGCGTCGTGCCGATTGTGAACTGACCGAGCGGGTCATTCGTTTTATGGAGGAGCATTTGTGCGATAGGTTATCGTTTGCGGACGTGTGCTTAATTTCTGCCCAAAGCACCACCAACCTAAAAACCATTTTTAAGTCGGTTACGGGTATGGGCGTAATGGAATATTATCGTATGCTAAAAATTGAGCACGCCAAAACAATGTTGCGCGAAGGAAACGGCAACATTACGCAAATTGCGGATACGCTGGGGTACAATTCCGTGCATTATTTTTCGCGGCATTTTAAGCAGGCAACGGGAATGACCCCGCGGGAATATACGCAGTCGGTTCAGGCAAACTAACCTCGGGGGAGATAGTTTATGGTAAAGGACAATCGCAAAGTTGCCTTGGTCGGCACGGGAATGGTGGGGATGAGTTACGCCTACGCGCTGCTCAACCAAAACATAGTGGATGAACTGGTGCTGATTGACGTAAACCGCGAGCGAGCCGAGGGCGAGGCGATGGACCTGAACCACGGGTTGGCATTTTCCGGTTCGGCCATGAAAATTTATGCCGGAACTTACGGCGATTGTGAGGATGCCGATATTGTGGTACTGTGTGCCGGTGTGGCACAACGAGAGGGTGAATCCCGCCGCGAACTGTTGTCACGTAATGCGGCGGTGTTTCGTTCCATCGTATCACCGGTTTTGCAATCCGGATTTAACGGTATCTTTTTGGTGGCAACCAATCCTGTGGACGTTATGACGCAAATCACTTGCTCGTTGTCGGGCTTTAACCCGCGTCGGGTACTGGGGAGCGGCACCGTGCTGGACACGGCACGGTTACGGTATTTGCTGGGCGAGCAACTAACGGTGGACCCGCGCAACGTACACGCGTACGTCATTGGTGAACACGGCGACAGCGAGTTTGTACCGTGGTCGCAGGCGTTGGTGGCAACCCGCCCCGTGTGGGATATTTGCGACGAGGGACTGGACGGATGTTGCCGTGAACGGCTGGCTACCATTGAGGAAGAAGTACGCGGCGCAGCACAAAAGATTATTCGTGCCAAGCGTGCCACCTATTACGGCATCGGTATGTCGCTGGCGCGCATTACCAAGGCAATTTTGGGGGATGAAAACAGCATACTCACCGTGTCCGCCATGTTGCTGGGTGAGTATGGCGAAACGGACGTGTTTGTCGGGGTACCCTGCATTGTAAACCGTAATGGTGTTCGGCGGATACACACGTTGGCGTTGGATGATGCGGAAAAAGAAAAGTTCCACGCTTCGTGCGAGATTGTTCGTGCGACTTACCATGAATTGCAAGAGGTTTAAGCGATGAGGACGCAGGGCGCCCGATTGTATAAAAAATAAGACCCGACGTTTGTAAACGTCGGGTCTCACTTGTTATTACGGTTATTTTGCTTCGTCGTTGCCGTACAGATTCAACCGGAACAACCGAGTTTCGTCCTCTTGCTCGCTGCAAACGATGGTGGCTTCGCCGATATGGCCCCAGTCCACAGCGTTGGAAAGTGCCAACAACTGGGTTAACCGGCTCTTGAGATTGAGCAGGTCACCGTCCGGCGTTTTCAGACATACCTCGCCCTTGGCGGTAGATGCGAATGCAATGAGTTTGTTAAAATCAAAATTATGAATTTTCAAATCCGACATGGCAATGCCCCCTTTATGGGCATTATTATACCACATACCCACCGGATGTCAAGGCGAAAAACCGCAAACCAACGCGTGGTATATTTTAACAAAAGGTTCACAAATATATATTGACAGAAGGCGGCGGGAGTGGTAAAGTATAGGAGGATTAGCACTCGTGTATTCAGAGTGCTAACACTTATACCATAAGAGAACCGAACCCCACAATGCCTATGGGCAATCTTTTTGGCGATTTTCCCGTTTTTGTCGTTGGCAGGCGTCAGCATGGCGGAAAAATTTGCGGCAAGACGGGCGAAAAAACGCGGCGAAAACCATTGCGAGTTCGATTCCCTTATGGTATAGCGGAAAGGACGGAGGGTTATGCAACTGGGCGAACGCAAACAAAAAATTGTCGCGGCGCTTGTGGATGCGTATATTCGTACCGGCGAACCCGTTGGCTCAAAGTTGCTGGCGGATATGCTGGGCAAC
>JAZRRV010000162.1:0-5228 GCA_045651085.1 Acutalibacteraceae bacterium | reverse complement strand
GCCCTCCACGTTGGTGCCGACCGGCATACCAAATGCTTCGCCCAGCGTGGCGCGAATGGTGGGAGCGGTGCTGACCACCACGTGCTTGGTGGGGTCTGCCAACGCCGCCCACACATCGGCGGTGCTGTCCTTATCCGTTAAGGCGCCGGTGGGGCAAACCACAACGCACTGACCGCAGGATACGCAGGGGACGTCCGACAACGGCTTTTCAAATGCGCAGGCAATGTGCGTGTCAATGCCGCGGTCGTTCGCGCCAATGACCGACACAAACTGTTGCTGGCAAGCGGCTACACAACGGCGGCACAGAATACACTTGTTGTTATCACGTACCAGGTGGGCAACAGAGGTGTCCAACTCATACTTCGGCGAAGCGCCATCGTACTTGCCGCTGTCCTCTACGCCGTAGTCCTTGCAGAGCTTTTGCAATTCACAGTCGTTGGAGCGTACGCAAGATAAGCAGCGTTTGTCGTGCGTGGAGAGAATGAGTTCCAGCGTGGTTTTGCGCGCTTTTTGCACGCGTGCGGTATTGGTTTGGATTTCCATTCCCTCGGCCACGGGGTACACGCAAGCCGTAACCAAACCGCGAGCACCGGTGGCTTCTACCATACAAATGCGGCAAGCACCGATTTCGTTGATTTCTTTCAGATAGCACAACGTGGGAATTTCCACGCCGGCTTGACGGGCTGCCTCCAAAATGGTGGAGCCCTTCGGAACACTGACGGCGATGCCGTTCACTTTAACGTTAACCATATCCATATTGGGCATCTCCTTCCTTATTTCTTTACAATCGCGCCGAACTTACAGGTGCTCATACACACGCCGCACTTAATGCACTTTTCGGTGTCAATGGTGTGAACTTCCTTCACGGCGCCTTGAATGGCGTTTACCGGGCACTTACGGGCGCAAGCAGTACAGCCCTTGCACTTGTCAGCGATAATCTCGTAATGCATCAGTTCTTTACACACGCCGGCAGGACATTTCTTGTCTACCACGTGGGCAACGTACTCGTCACGGAAGAAACGCAGGGTGGAGAGTACCGGGTTGGGAGCGGTTTGACCCAGACCGCACAAGGAGTTTTCCTTAATGTAGTAGCACAAAGCTTCCAACTCGTCAATGTCTTCCAGCGTGCCTTTGCCGGAGGTTATCTTCTCCAGCTTTTCCAACAGACGCTTGGTACCCACACGGCAGGGAGTACATTTACCACAGGATTCGTCCACGGTGAATTCCAAGAAGAATTTGGCCATATCCACCATACAGGTGTGTTCGTCCATAACAATCAGACCGCCGGAACCCATCATACAGCCAATGGCGGTGAGGTTGTCGTAATCCACGGGCGTGTCAATAAGCGAAGCGGGAATACAACCGCCGGACGGACCACCGGTCTGCGCCGCTTTGAACGTTTTACCGTCCGGGATGCCGCCACCGATTTCCTCCACGATTTCGCGCAGGGTGGTACCCATCGGGATTTCCACCAAACCGGTATGCTTAATTTTGCCACCCAAAGCGAACACCTTGGTGCCCTTGGATTTTTCCGTACCCATCGAGGCGAACCAGTCGGCGCCGCGCAGGATAATTTGAGGAATATTCGCAAAGGTCTCCACGTTGTTTTCCACCGTGGGGCAACCGTACAGACCCTTGACTGCCGGATACGGCGGGCGGGGACGCGGCTCACCGCGGTTGCCTTCAATTGAGGTCATCAATGCGGTTTCCTCGCCGCACACGAATGCACCTGCACCCAAGCGGATTTCCATATCAAAATCAAATCCGGAACCGAAAATGTCCTTGCCCAGCAAACCTTCTTTGCGGGCATCGTCAATCGCCATTTGCAAACGGTTTACCGCAATGGGGTATTCGGCACGTACATACACATAACCCATGGTGGCGCCGATAGCATAACCGGCAATGGCCATTGCCTCAATCAAGCAGTGGGGGTCGCCTTCCAGCACGGAACGGTCCATAAAGGCGCCCGGGTCGCCTTCGTCGGCGTTACATACCACGTATTTTTGCGGGGCCTTGTTAGGCGCGGTGAGCCCCCATTTGCGACCGGTGGGGAAGCCACCGCCGCCGCGGCCACGCAGACCCGAATCCGTCACAATCTGAATGACCTGTTCGGGGGTGTACTCGGTTAAGCACTTGGCCAGTGCTTGGTACCCGTCGTTGGCGATGTACTCATCCAGCGATTCGGGGTTGATAACACCGCAGTTGCGCAGTGCCACACGTACCTGCTTTTTGTAGAAATCCGTTTCGTCCAGCGCTTTGATGGCACCTTCCTCGGCAACGGTCTCATCGTAAAGCAAACGGGTGACAATACGGCCTTTGAGCAGATGCTCGGAAACGATTTCGGGAATATCCTCCACGTTTACGCGGGAGTAAAAGCAACCTTCGGGATACACAATCATAATCGGGCCGAGGGCGCACAGACCGAAACAACCGGTGCGCACGACCTTCACTTCTTCAACCAAATCGTTGGCGGCAATTTCCTTTTCCAGCGCGTCAATAATGGCTTGGCTGTTGGAGGAAGTACATCCCGTACCGCCGCAGACCAACACATGAGAACGATACATTCTTTTTCCTCCTTGTCTTACTTCATTAAATTGGAAACGGTGTATTCCGCTACCGGATTGCCGTTTACCAAATGGTCGGTTACGATTTTGGCAACCATTTCCGGCGTCACTTTGCCGTAGGTTACCTTTTCTTTGTCGGGGGTAATGACCCCCACAACCGGCTCAACCTGGCACATACCGATGCAGCCGGTTTGTACCACGGCCACGTGGCTTAAATGGTGCTTGCCGATTTCGTCCACAAAAGCATTCAGTACCGGACGGGCGCCCGCCGCAATACCGCAGGTGGCCATACCTACCACCACGCGGGTACCGTCGTGCGCACCTTCGCGCACGGCGATTTGTGCACGAGCTTTGTCTCGAATGGCCTGCAATTCCGCAATGGATTTCATACGAAAAACCTCCTGTTATGTTGTTCAAATTAAGCGTTGCTTCCCAAGTCGCGAATGCCTTCCTCTAAATTGGCGGTAATCCACGCCATGACGTCCGGTTCCGATAACGGAACTTCCCCCAATACCTCGCGCAGAACGCGGGTATCTAACGTGAACGATTGCCCCGCTACGGTGTGGCGATAGCAAAAATCCACTGTGGGGTTTAACCGGATGAGTGCGGCGACCGTACCCACCATATCGCCCAACGGCATACGGTCAATATGGTCCAACCGGAAGGTGGCGGTAACGGTGGTGCCGCTACCGAGCGTGGATTCGACCGTTAGCGAACCGTCCGCCATGGTGGCGGCCATACGAAACAACGGGATACCCATACCGACACGCCGCGTAGTGCGGGTGGTGTAGAACGGGTCGCGAATACGCTCCAACTGTTCGGCGGTCATACCGCGGCCGTTGTCCGCAATGATTAAGGTGAGCCAACCATCGACTTCCTGTACCTCCAACGTGACCAAGGTGGCACCGGCGGCGAGGGAGTTCTGGGCAATGTCCAGAACGTTCAGCGACAATTCACGCATAAATTATTTGCCGTACTTTTCAAGAATACCGGGAACGTCGTCCGCGGTGAGACGGCCGTAAACGTCTTCGTTCACCGTGAGGACCGGCGCCAAACCGCACGCACCGATGCAACGGCAAGCGGTCAGCGAGAAACGTCCGTCGGGAGTGCATTCCTCCGCATCAATGCCGAGAAGTTCTTTTAACTTTTCGAACACATCGCCCGCGCCTTTTACATAGCACGCCGTGCCGAGACAAACGGAGATGTTGTACTCACCTTTGGGAGAGAGGGAGAACTGCGCATAAAACGTGGCGACGCCGTATACCTTCTCCAACGGGACACCCATACCGTCCGCAATCATTTGCTGGACTTCCAACGGCAGATACCCGTAAATGTTTTGGGCATCCTGCATAACGCCCATCAGACGGCTGGGGTCGTGCTTATTCGCATCGATGACCTTTTGCAGCGCTTCCTTCTGTTCGGGAGTGCCCTTGAAAGGAAGGTTGCTGATTTTTTTTTGCATTTGCCTGTTCCTCCTTGTGAATTTTCATACCTACCCACTATTATACATTAAAAAAATAATTTTGCAATGGGAATTCGCAAAGATTGTCATCTTTTTGTCAAACTTTTTTTGGTTTTTTCCGAAAAAGCGGGAATGTTGACAAAACTTGTTAAAAAAGGTATACTGCACCCGTTAAAACGGAAGCGAGGAACGTGTATGCAAACAAAGTATCGTGCCACCTGGAGGGCGTGTTATTGGGGTGCTACGATTCAAGCGCTGGCAATCAATGTTGTACCTTTGTTTTTTGCAACGCTGCAAACCCGATATGCGGTGTCGTTTGAGGAATTGGGGCGGCTGGTACTGATTAACTTTGCCACCCAGTTGTTGGTTGACTTTTTATCGTTATATTTTGTGGACCGTGTGGGGTATCGCACTTGTTTTTTGGTGGCACACAGCGCCATTACGGTGGGGTTTGTGTTATTTGGTGTGTTGCCGCAGGTGTTGCCGGATGTGTACACAGGTATGGTTTTGGCAACGCTGGTGTACTCCGTTGGTTCGGGGCTGCTGGAAGTGCTGATTAGCCCTATGGCAGATGCAATGCCGAGCGAGAATAAAGCCACCGCTCTTACGCTGGTGCACGCGTTTTACCCACTGGGACAGGTGGTTGGCATTTTTATTACCACCGTGGTGCTGTGGGTGTGCGGCAGGGAATACTGGTGGGCGGTCATCATTGCGTGGGCGGTGGTGCCGCTCAGCAATTTGGTGCGTGGGTTTCGGTTGTATTTTCCGCCGGTGGAAACGGTGGCGGAACGCGGCGGGGTACGTGGGTTGTTTCGCTCCCCGTATTTTTGGATTGCGTTGGTTACAATGATGTGTGCGGGTGCCTCGGAGCAGGCAATGGCGCAATGGGCCTCGTTGTTTGCCGAACAAGCGCTGGGGGTTCCTAAGTTGTTAGGAGATTTGCTCGGCCCGCTTCTGTTTGCCTTGTTTATGGGGTTCGGCCGTTTTTGGTATGGGCGTGCCGGCGGGCGTATTCCTTTGCGACCGGTACTCATCGTGAGCGCCGTGTTGAGTGCGGCGTGTTACGTAGTGGCGGTGGTATCACCGTTTCCGTTGGTGGCTTTGCTGGGGTGTGCGTTGTGCGGACTATCGGTTAGTTTAATGTGGCCCGGCACGCTCAGCTACACGGCGGCGCGTATGGCACACGGCGGCACGGCGTTGTT
>JAZRRV010000161.1:0-6434 GCA_045651085.1 Acutalibacteraceae bacterium | reverse complement strand
CTAAGACCGCTTGGCCTCCGACTTCGCGAAGTTTTGCGCACGTTGTCACGAGCAAATTTAGCGGACTCAAAGAAAACGTTTTTGGTCGTATCTTTAATTTCGCTGTTCAAACCGCCCATAATGCCCGCCAAGCAGGAGGGGGCTTGCGCATCGGCAATCACCAGCATATCGGGGGTGAGAGCGTGGGTTTTGCCGTCCAGCGTGACAATCTGCTCACCCTCTGCCGCGCGGCGCACGCGAATTTGATTTCCGGCGATGTCCCGCAGGTCAAACGCGTGCATCGGTTGGCCGGTTTCTAGCATAACAAAGTTGGTAATATCCACAATATTATTGATAGGACGCATTCCGGCACCGCGCAAACATTCTTGCATCCACGCAGGGGAGGGGGCAATGCGCAAATCTCGCACCACACGCCCCATATATCGCGGGCACAGGTCGGGGGCTTCTACCGCAATGGCAATATGCTGGTTCACGTCGCCGCCTGCCGTGGAATACGTTGGTTCGGGCAGGTGAGGCGTTACACCCAACGCCACTGCCGCTTCCCGCGCAATGCCTAACATACTTTGGCAGTCGGGACGGTTGGAGGTAATGCTAAAGTCAATAATGACGTCGTTCAAATGCAGAATATCCCGCATATCGGTTCCGGCGGGGACGTCTTCTTGCAAAATGAGAATACCGTACACCTCTGCGCCGGGGTAATCCGCCTCTTTTAAGCACAATTCCTCGCCGGAGCAGAGCATTCCCTCCGAGGGTAAACCGCGGAGTTTGCCGCGCTTAATTACCGTGCCGTTGGGCAACAACGATTCGTGCAATGCGGCGGGTACCAGTGCTCCTTCAAACACGTTGTCCGCACCGGTGATGATTTGCAGGGGCTCTTCCGCGCCCACATCCATTGTGCAAATCTGCAAACGGTCGGCATCGGGGTGCTTTTCCAGTTTCAGAATGCGCGCGGCTACCACGTTGTGCATCGTCTTTGAGAGGTCTTCAATGCCGTCTACCTCAAAGCCGCACATCGTCATTTTATCACAAAACTCTTCTACCGATACGGCAATGTCCACGTACCGTTTCAGCCAATTAAGTGACACTTTCATTTCTGCTCACCTCCGAATTGCGCCAAGAAGCGGCGGTCGTTTTCAAACAACAAACGAATATCGCTGATTTTGTAGCGGGTGGTCGTTAGGCGGTCCAGCCCAATGCCAAAGGCAAAACCGGAATACACCGTAGGGTCAATCCCGCATCCTTCCAGCACGCGGGGGTGAACCATACCGGCACCCAAAATTTCAATCCAGCCCGCGCCTTTACACACACGGCAACCGCTGCCGCCGCATGCCGAGCAGGATACGTCCACTTCCACGCTGGGTTCGGTAAACGGGAAAAACGACGGACGGAACCGCACGCGGGTATCCGGCCCGTAAATTTCGTGGGCAAATTGCTCCAACACACCTTTAAGGTCGCACAAAGTGATACCCTTGTCCACCACCAACCCTTCCACTTGGTGGAACACGGGGGAGTGGGTGGCATCCACTTCGTCCGCACGAAAAACGCGGCCGGGACAAATGATACGAATGGGGGGCTTGCGGTTTTCCATCACGCGGATTTGTGCCGCCGAGGTTTGGGTGCGCAACAGCAAATCTTCCCCTAAATAGAAGGTGTCTTGCATATCGCGTGCGGGGTGGTCTTTCGGCACGTTCAGCGCCTCAAAGCAGTAGTGCTCCGTTTCCACTTCCGGGCCGTCCACCACGTCGAACCCCATCGATTGAAAAATATCAATCAAGTCGTTCAGTACAATGGACAGCGGGTGCAGACCGCCGCCCGCTGCCGCCCGCCCGGGCAGGGTAACGTCCAGCGTTTCCGCTTGTAAACGAGATTCCTTTAACCGTTGTGCCACGGCGGCCTCACGGGCGGAAAGCGCCTCTTCCAGTTCGGCGCGCAGACTGTTAATGAGTTGGCCCATAACAGGGCGTTCCTCGGCGGATAGCCCGCCCATGCCGCGCAGTAACGCGGTTACCTCGCCTTTTTTGCCCAGCAAACGCACGCGGAATTCTTCCAGTGCACGGGGCTCGTCCAGTGCGGCAAGTTCGGCAAGAGCCCGTTGCCGCAGGGTGTTGATTTGGTCTTTCATCGTATTCCTCCTTGCGGATAGTGAACGCGGGACATAAAAAAACTTCGCCCCGCTTAGGGACGAAGTGTTACTCCGTGGTACCACCCAATTTCCCGCACGGTGTGCGGGCACTCTGTAACCGGTAACGGGGTTGGCCGTCGCGACCTACTGCTTGCCCAAACAAGGTTCAGCCGCGCCGCTCGGGAGGGAACTTCCGCAGGTTCGGTGCAGGTCGCTTTCAGCCGATGACGACCCTCTCTGCCGCGCCGAGGCGCCCACGTACTTTTCTCCGTCGTAGCGTGTACTTATATAGTATAACAGTGTTGTGCAAAAAAAGCAAGCAAAAAAGTCAGCAAAGTCACAAGGGGTTAAAAAGCACACACTTTTCGTTCCGATTGCACAAAAAAGCGGTGGATTTTGACGAAAAGATGGTTTACACCGCAGGGAAATTGTGGTATACTAACTCTATATCGGTAAAAGGAGGGGTGCTTGGTGATTTCGGTTATTACATCCGGCAAAGGCGGCGCGGGCAAATCCACCGTTTCGGGCGGGTTGGGTTGTGCGTTGGCGCGGCGCGGGCGTCGGGTCTTGTTGGTGGATGGCGATGCCGGTTTGCGCAGTTTGGACGTTATGCTCGGCATTGCCGGTAACGCGGTATACGATATGGCGGACATCATCAGTGGCACCTGCTCTCCCGCAGACGCGGTGTATCCCTCACCCATTTGCCCCAACGTGTTCGTGTTGCCCGCGCCGGTTAGTTTGGAACAGTTGGCCACCCCGCAAGAAATGGCAGCGTTGTGCCGCGGGTTATCCCAGTTTTACGACGAGGTCATTATTGACTGTCCCGCCGGTATCGGTCGGGGGTTTGAGACGGCGGTAGCAGGTGCCGAGCGGGCGTTTGTGGTATCCACACCGGATATGGTGTGCGCGCGGGATGCGCAAATACTGGCGCGTTTGTTGCGTGAGCGGAATATTCCGGCGCGGCTGGTTATTAACCGTTTGCGGTCTGCTCCCATTTTGCGCGGCAAAATGCCGGATATTGACGAATTGATTGACACGGCCGGCCTGCAACTTATCGGTGTATTGCCGGAGGATGAAGCAGTGGCCGTTGCCAACGCCTACGGCAAACCGTTACCGACGGAAAGTAACGCCGCCGTGTGTTTTGCCAATATTGCGGCGCGGTATTTGGGAGAAGATATCCCGCTGGCGCCGCTTACACAAATGTAAAGAACGACGAATGAAAGGATGAATCACAATGAACATTGCCTTAATTGCTCACGATGCCAAAAAAGAATTGATGGTGCAGTTTTGCATTGCCTATTGCGGTATTCTCAGCCGTCACGAGTTGTGTTCTACCGGCATTACCGGAAAATTGGTTTCGGAAGCTACCGGTTTACGGATTAACCGCTATCTTAGCGGCTTGCAGGGCGGTGACCAGCAAATTGCCGCACGCATTGCGTGTGACGAAATTGATTTATTGTTATTCTTCCGTGACCCGCTGACCGCCAAGGAGAGCGAACCCAACGAAACGGAATTGTTGCGCTTGTGTGATACGCGCAACATCCCCGTGGCCACCAACATTGCTACGGCAGAGGTGCTTATTCACGGGTTGGAACGCGGCGACCTCGATTGGCGCACCATTGTTAATCCCGCAAATCTTTTCTAAAAAAGGACGATAATTCATATGGCACTCATTACAAAAGCAATCCGCGGTACGCAGGACGTTTTACCGGCCGACAGTGCCACGTGGCAACACGTGGAGCGTACGGCTTTGCGTGTAGCACGGGAATACGGTTACCGCGAAATTCGCACGCCGGTGTTTGAACACACGGAGTTGTTTACCCGCTCGGTAGGCGAAACCACCGACGTGGTACAAAAGGAAATGTATACGTTTGAGGACAAGGGCGGTCGTTCCATCACCCTGCGCCCCGAAGGCACGGCCGGCGCGATGCGTATGTTGTTGGAGCACGGCTTGCATAACGAAGCGTTGCCCGCTAAAGTGGCTTATGTGACTTCCTGTTATCGGTACGAAAAGCCGCAGGCGGGTCGTTTGCGGGAATTTCACCAATTCGGCGTGGAGTGTTACGGCGCGGCATCCCCGCTGGCGGATGCGGAAGTGATTGCACTCGCCGCGGGTGTGCTGGAAGCGTTGGGAGTAACCGGTGTTTCGTTGCGGTTAAACTCCATTGGTTGTCCGAAATGCCGTGCGGAATACCACAAAGCGCTCACTGCCTATTTTTCCGCAAAGCAAGAAGAATTGTGTGACACGTGCCGTGACCGTTTGGGTCGCAATCCCATGCGGATTTTAGATTGTAAGTCTCCCGTGTGTGGTGCCATTGCGGCGGACGCACCGGTGATTACCGACTATTTGTGTGACGACTGCGCCGCCCATTATGCGCAGGTGCAGGCGTACCTTACCGAAGCCGAGATTTCGTTTACCTTGGACCCGCACATTGTGCGCGGCTTGGATTATTATACCCGCACGGTGTTTGAGTTTGTGTCCGATTCGTTGGGTGCGCAGGCGGTGCTTTGCGGCGGCGGACGGTACGACGGTTTGTGCCAAGAATTAGGCGGTCCCGCGTTGCCGGCCTTGGGTTTTGCTATGGGGCTGGAGCGGTTGCTGATGGTACTCAAAGCGCAAGAAACACCGCTTCCTGCCGAACCGACTTGCGAGGTGTATTTTGCCTCCATGGGCGAGGCGGCGGCTTCGCGTTGCTTTGCGCTGGCCACGGGTTTGCGCCGTGGCGGTGTGATTGCGGAATGCGACACGGTGGGCCGCGGTCTCAAAGCGCAAATGAAATATGCCGATAAACTGGGTGCTTTGTACACCGTGGTGGTGGGGGATAATGAACTCGCCACAGGGGAAGCAAAACTTAAAGATATGCGCACTGGAGAAGTGACGGATATTTTGTTGGACGATAGTTTATATACTACCTTATATAATAAATCGCTGGACCGCCAACTTTCGGCGGCGGCGGAGCTACTGCGCGAGAGTATGGAGGAAGCGTAATGGAAACCATTCAAGGAATGAAGCGTACCCGCTACTGCGGGGAATTTCGTCGTGAGCACGCCGGCGAGACGGTGACGGTGTTCGGTTGGGCACAGCGCCAGCGCGATTTGGGGCAACTGATTTTCATTGACCTGCGCGACCGTACCGGCATTGTCCAACTGGCATTTGATAACGAAACCGACCGCGCCGTGTTTGACAAAGCGTTTACCGTGCGGGGCGAATACGTGCTTGCCGCCACCGGCACGGTGCGTGTGCGCTCCTCCATTAACAAGGAGATTCCTACCGGTGAGGTAGAAATTGCGGTGAGTGAACTTCGTATTCTTAACAAAGCAGAAACGCCGCCGTTTGAAATTGCGGAAAATTCCAACACGGCAGAGGCATTGCGCCTGAAATATCGGTATTTGGATTTGCGGCGCCCTGACTTGCAAAAGAATTTGCTCATGCGTCATCGCATTGCCAAAGCCACGCGCGATTATTTTGACTCGCAAGGGTTTGTGGAATTGGAAACACCGATGCTCATTCGCTCCACACCGGAGGGCGCGCGCGACTTTTTGGTACCGTCCCGCGTGCACAAGGGCGAGTTTTACGCGTTGCCGCAGTCGCCGCAGTTGTACAAGCAACTTTCTATGGTGGCGGGATTTGACCGCTATTTTCAGCTGGCGCGTTGCTTCCGTGATGAAGACCTGCGTGCCGACCGCCAACCGGAATTCACGCAAATCGACTTGGAAATGTCGTTTGTGGACGTTGAGGATGTTTTGGCTGTTGGCGAAGGGTTTGTGCGCCACGTGTTCCGCGAAGCATTGGGGGTGGATATTCCCACACCGTTGCCGCGTATGACGTATACGGAAGCCATGGAGCGTTACGGTTCCGACAAACCGGACACCCGTTTTGGTATGGAACTGTGCGATGTGAGCGATGCGGTGCGCGGTTGCGGATTCGGCGTGTTCAGCGGAGCGTTGGCGGCAGGCGGCACGGTGCGTGCCATTACCGCCAAGGGCGCGGCGGGTACGCTTAGCCGTAAAGAGATTGATAAACTCACCGAGCACGCTCGCGGTATTGGTGCCAAAGGGTTGGCGTGGGTGCGCTGGACACCGGATGGTGTTACCTCTTCGTTTGGCAAGTTCTTGACCGAAAGTGAATTTGCCGCCGTACTGGAAGCCGCGGGTGCCGAACAAGGTGACGTGGTGCTGGTTGTGGCAGACGAAAAGGCGAACTTAGTGCTGTCGGTGCTGGGTGCGTTGCGGTTGGAAGTGGCTAACCGTCTTAACCTCCCGCGCGAAGGATACAACTTCTTGTGGATTACCGAATTCCCGTTCTTTGAAT
>JAZRRV010000160.1:0-1733 GCA_045651085.1 Acutalibacteraceae bacterium | reverse complement strand
GTCCACGATTAACGCATCCGCATCCAGCGGATTTTTTTCGTTGCGCTCAAACACGGGGGCGTCGTTATCGTCCCACTGCACTTCCAGCAACCGATGAATGGTGCGTGCCTCGCGCCCCGTGAGTTCCGATACGCGCTTAGCGGCGCGGCCGGTAGGGGCGGCAATCTCCACCCGCTCGCCCAAGCCCTCCAACAACATAATGATGGCGCGCAGCGTGGTGGTTTTGCCGGTACCGGGGCCGCCGGTAAGAATAAGCACCCCTTTTTCAATGGCCGATAAAATTGCCAACCGCTGTTGGGCTTGGTAGTGAATGTTGTTTTTTTGCTCTGCGGTTGCCAAATTCTTTTCAATAAGCGGCGTAATGGCCGTGTGAAACCCCGCCATTAACCGTATACGAGAGGCAACGTACCGTTCCGCTTGGTGCAGGTCGGGCAAAAACAGAAAACGGCGTTCTTCAAACGTTTCTGCCCGCAACGCAAAACGCCGCACCAATTCCTCCAGCGATTCGGCGACTGTCCCCTCGTTTACCGCCAACAGTTGGGCGGCGGCAGCAAGCAATTTTTCCTGCGGTAAACAGGTGTGCCCGTTGCGCAGGTTGTGGCGCAACACGTGCAAAATTCCCGCCTCTACCCGCCGTGGGTCATCGGGCGGGCGTTCCATACTCATGCAAATGCGGTCTGCCCGCTCAAACGCAATGCGCAAACCCGGTGCGCACAAACAGTACGGGTCGGCCTTTACGGTTTCTACCGTGGCGGCACCCCACCGTTTCCAACAACGCACCGCCTCGCTCTGCGTAAGCCCATACCCCGCAAACGCGAGCATTACCTCCCGCAAACCGAACTGCTCACGGTACGCTTGCGCAATTTTTTGGGCACGGGCGGCGGTAATGCCGCGGATTTTTACCAGTTTTTCCGGCTCTTCCTCCAACACACGCAGGGTATCTGCCCCAAACAGTTCCACCAACGAGGCGGCAGTGGCGGGGCCAATGCCCTTGATGGCGCCGGATGCCAAATAGCGAAACACGGAGTCGGTATCGGTAGGCAGACGGTGCTCATAACTGCTTGCCCGAAACTGCCTTCCAAAGCGGGCGTGTTCACCCCATTCGCCCGTGAGTTGTAAATACTCCCCCGCCTGCACGGCGGGCAACGTACCCACCACCTTGTGGAACTCCTCCTCCGCCGCCAGTTCCAGCACCGTCCAACCGTTGTCGGCGTTGCGGAACACCACACGTTCCACCACGCCGGACAAACGTTCCTCCTGCGCCATCACTTCACCTCCTGTCAAAACCGAAAATATGTTCGGTTTTGATTATACACCCTTTTCCCCCTCTTGTAAAGCGGTTTTTAGCAACTCCTCCCATTCTTTTTGTGTGGCGAAAGTCACGGATAACCGTGCGCACACCTCACGCGCCAGCGTGGCGGCGGGGGTGGTAAGGCCAACATCCAGCAACACGGGTTCCCACGTGCTGTCCGTTTGCCGCAAGGCGCGCAAGCGGCGTGCCAAATACTCCGCGTCGGTGCGAGCACCGCGCACGGGTAACAACAAATATCCGTGCGGTTCGCGGCCCGCCAACGCCCAGCGGTACGCCAACCGTGTAATGAGTTCGGCCGCACCGTATACCGCCAGCAACAATCCCAGCAACCCCGACAGTGTTTCCCACATACCGTTCCGCCCTTTCGTGTGTATCTTACCCCACTATACGGCGGCGGACGAGGCGTGGTGCAAAAACCGCC